>JAQVQN010000118.1 GCA_028701555.1 Kiritimatiellia bacterium
TTTCTTTCGAGTTGGTTGCTCTGGTGCGGTCTGGGTGCTGCGGCTGCGGCATCAGGAGTTGGCAGGCGGGTTACGGTACGTCTGGCGCGACACCCCTGGGTGCTCATAAGCGGTTGTACGGCACTCTATTTTTTGCAATATGCGCTAATCGTCAACCTGCGCGTATGGCTGGGAGTGCCGGATTATCAGGCTTTTCCGCTGCCGCGTCTGGCGGCAGGCTGTTTTCTGGTCAACGCTCCGTTTTGTTTCATGGCTGGATGGGTTATACCGGCGCTATGCCGGCGGCTTGAAGATGCGGGGCTGGAGGTAAGCCGTGCGTTCGCCTGGGAGGCGTTCGGGGCGGCGGCGGGCGGCGGCTGTTTGCTGGCGTTGCTGGTGGCTGGGATCGCGCCGGATCCGCGTGACGAAGCTGAGTGGACACGTTATTTTCCTGCGGCCGTTGAACCGCCGGAGCGGTTCGAGACGGGCGGCGGGACAACTTTTTACGGTAGTCACGGCGGCTCTTTTTACGCATTGTCTTCTGGCGGAGTAAACGAGGTGATACCCGAGGGCGACCACGCAATGGAGCTTGCGGCGCTGGTGCTATCACAACGTCCTTATGCTCAGAGGATTCTGTTGCTGGGCAGGGTTCCGCTGGCGGTCGGGCTGGCGCTGGAGCGGGTGCGTCCCGACATCGAGGTGGTTTGGTGTCCGTGTGACGCAGTTTACGGGACAAGGCTTTTGCCATTGGCAGCGGCAGGCAGCCGCACGGTGGCGGCAGGCATACCACCTCAGATGTTGCTGGAGCGTGAGACTCAGGGCGGCTTCGACGCAGTGGTGGTAGAGCCGCCGCCGGCAACTACGCTGGAAGGAGCGGTGTGGCGCGAGCCGGCGTTTGCGCTAGCGGTGCGACGCGTCACGCACAGGACTGGCGTGGCGCTTTTCAGCCTAGACTGTGAAGTGGCTACGTTGACTCCGGAGCGGGCGGAGCTGTTGGGAATGTTTGTGAGGGCTGTGCGCCAAGCTTGGCCGGAGACCGGTCTTTTCGTGCCTGGTGGCGGCGGATGGTGGGTGGCGACGCAGGTGCCGGGTCTGGTTTACGGCGCAGAAATAGCATCGGAACGTTTCGCCTTGCTGAAAAAGGAGACGGTCTATCCTGCGGCGGCACTCGGACGGCTCTATGATCCTGAGCGCGCGCGCCGTTTGGCGGAACAGCAGTCGGCCTTGGGCGATGAGCAAGATCTGGTGCCGCCTGAAGAAATTGAGACGCATAATATTTTGGCAGCGGGGTTGGCGAATGCGGTTAGGGCTGACTGGCCGGACAGCACTCCCGGGGTGTGTTTATCGCGAGTGCGTGAGGCGGGCGGCGGTCGATTGCTGGGGCTGGTGCTGTTAGCCTTGTGGATGCTGCCGGTGTTGTGCGGCAATTCCAAAGCTGCATATCGGCGGCTTTTGGCGGCCTGCCTAGCTGCGTGCGGCGCTTTGGGGCTGGCGGTGTTGCTCGCGTTGCTGTACCGGCTGCAGATGCGCTTCGGCGCACTATATCTTTTGGCAGGCACAGGCGGCTGTCTATATTTCACTGGGATTTTCATAGGCAACCGGGTTGGCCAGAGGGCATTGAAATGGGGCGGAAGTTCTGCCACGTTTGTGCGGGTTGCGATCATGATGCTGAGCTTCGTGCAGGCTGTGGCAGCCTTTTCTATTGTAGTGGCATCGGAAAGGGTTGTGTCCGCATCCGGGCTGGTGGGGCTGTGTCTGGCGGTCGGGTTTTTCGCGGGAGGGGTGGTGCCGTTGGCACTGGCGGTATGTGAAGGCAGCCGTGCCGAGGGAGCGGCGGTTTTTGTGCTGGCGGACGCATTGGGCGCGTCTGTGGCTGGGCTGTTTTTCGCGGCACTGGTGCCGCTGTCGGGTCTGCTGGGGGCAGTTGCGGGATTTTCGGCTTTGGCGGCGGGAATAGGTGTGTGCGTGGTCGTGTGCGGTGCCCATGCCCGGCTGGCAGCGGGGGTGGCGCTGGCAGTTTTGCTGGCGGTTATCGGGGGAAAGGTTAGGAATATTATTCCAGCGGACAGGGGCTTGGATTTTTTCCGCAGTGGTTTTTCAGCGCAAGCGCGCCCACCCGTTGACGGAGATTTTAAGACGCTGGCACCCAGAGGCATCCCGCGTAAGATTAATGAGCAACGCATACGGGCGCAGATGCGTGACGGTCTGCTTTCGACCAATGAAACGCTCTGGGTGCAGTAACGCAAAAGAGTTTCGGCGCAAATTGTTTTCGCTTCCATTTTCCCAATAGAGGCTTTATATTGCTACTTAATCTTAATCAGGCCAGAATGCCTTTGTGTCATATCAGTTGCTAGGAGTGAAAAAATGATCAGTATAACAACGCCCGCCGGTGGAATGATTCTTTTCATGCTCGGCGGTCTTGCTGGAGCAGTGTTTGCTTTGCCCTTTAAGCAGGTAAAGGGCTGGGCTTACGAGAGCTACTGGATGTTTTATGCCATTTTTGGTTTGATTCTGTTTCCTTGGTACATGGCGTGGTTGACAGTGCCAAACATGATTGATCTGTTGCGCGAGGCACCAACGGCAGTCTTGGCGCGATGTTTCTTTTTTGGCGCCTTGTGGGGTTTGGGTGGGTTGACCTGGGGGTTGATGATCCGTTATTTGGGCATCGGGCTTGGTTTGGCGGTAGGCTGCGGGCTGTGCTCAGCGACTGGCACCCTGATACCGCCGATAGCGACTGGCAATGCATACGAGCTGGTCAGGCACCTTGGAGCTCTGGTAATTTTGTTTGGAGTCCTGCTTTCTTTGGTAGGCATTGTTTTTGTAGGACTGGCGGGCAAGGCCAAGGAGGACGAACTTTCATACGAGCAGAAGCGCGCCGCTGTGGCTGAGTTCGATTTCAACAAGGGAATGCTGGTGGCGTTGTTTTCCGGCATAGCCAGCGCGGGCATGAACTTCGGCTTGCAGAGCGGGCGAGTTTTGCAGAACGAGGCTTTATACAGAGGAACGCCTTACAAGTGGCAAGGCATTCCGGTGCTGGTAGTGGTGCTGTTCGGCGGCTTTGTTGTAAATTTCATCTGGTGTCTGTACCAAAACTTCAAAAACAATACGACGGGCGATTACGTCAATAAGCGCACACCGATTTTGGCAAATATAATTTTCGCCGGCCTAGCCGGTGTCATTTGGGCGATGCAGTTTGTCTGCCAGAAGGTCGGCGAGTCTGCCATGGGGCGGTATGAGTACATAGGGTTTGCCATCGTTATGGGTTCGGCCATATTTTTCAGCTCGCTGGTCGGCATATTGCTGGGTGAGTGGAAGGGCGTATCTAAGCGCACGAAAATACTGCTCGGCTGCGGGATACTGACGCTGATGGTGTCGTTCGGGGTGATATCTTATGGACAGAAGATCAAACCGAGCATTGAACATCCTGAAGCGCGCCTGAGGCGCTATGTTGAAAAAGAGCTGCGTGCCGTGAAAAAAGAGATGAACATTATCGACTAATGCGGGCCAACCCCGCATCATTAATCACTGGCGTTCACGTATATTAGCAACTGGCAACTCGATGTAGCCATTCCGTCAGTTCAGGCAGGTCTGAGAGCACCGTTGCGGAGCTTTGCAAAAGGCGGCTGCGCGACTGGTGGCCTTGGGCTATCAGCAGACAGCCTACATCTAAGTGCCGCGCGACTTCATGGTCGTGCAGGGAGTCGCCGATCAGTATAATCTCGTTCGTCGGCAGTCCGATAGCTTTCAGCAGCGTCTGGCCGATCTCCAGCTTCGAATGCCCGTAAAGGTTATCTACCCCGTAAACGTGTTCGAAAAAGTGCGACAAACCGTATTCCGAGAGCATATTTTCCAGTATTGACTGTTCGGAGGCGGAGAGCACCGACTGGCTGATTCCGACGGAACTAACGTACTCAAGAGTGGCGACTGTCTGCGTGTGCAGGCGGATAGTCGTATCGCACAGAAAATTGCGGTGGAACTCATCGGCCATGGTGTCCCAATTTTCTGTTTCAAGCCTGAACCCGACAGTATGGTAGAAGTCCCTGACCGGGAAACCAAAAGTTTCGCGATAATGAGCGAGGCCGAGGGTTGGCAGGCCCCGGACCCTTAGCATGGCGTTGACTGCGTTCATACCAGCCTGGGTGTCATCCAGCAGGGTGCCGTTCCAGTCCCAGATAATGTGTTTTATACGCATGTTTAAAACAATAGTGCAGCCGCGCTGTTTAGGGAAGCTGATTTTTTGTGATATATTCCCAGTTTACGCCCATAGTATAATACAGGAGCAAGAAAGGGCACTGATTTGGAATGTGAATCAAATACGGGTGCTGTCTTTGAAATGGAGCTGGCGAATGCGCAGCTCACTCTCTTGACGTATATCGCCAAGCTGTTGGGAGGTGTCTCGGACGCGCGCGACGTGTTGCAAGAGACCAATCTGGCCTTGTGCAAAGCCCGCGAGCGTTATGATCCGGCGCGCCCGTTCATGGCATGGGCCAGGACAGTGGCTTACTACGAGGTGATGACCTGGCGCAAACGGCAGTCCCGGTCGCGAGTGATTTTCTCCGACGAGACGGTTGAGCGGTTGGCAGCCTCGATGGCGCATGAGGAGATGCGGGTCGATGATCGGTTAACATGGTTGGAAGCCTGCAAGAAGCTTTTGCCTGCGGGCATGGCGACACTACTAGATCTGTATTACGGCGAGAACGAGAGTCTGGCCGAGATCGCGTCGCGGACCGGGCGCAGCGCGCATTCGCTGGCCAACTCGCTTTACTATGTGCGTAAAGTGCTCAAGGATTGTGTCGAGGGCCATATGGCGCAGGCGCGGAAAGCGGGGCATTCGTGAAGGTGCTCCGGGCAGACTTCGTAGAGGCTTTGGAAGCGGCGCTGCGCGGCGTTCCAGACGAGGCGCAGCGCGATTTGCTGGACACGGCCGTGCGCGATGACCCCGAGTGCCGGAAAATATATGAAGAGCAGATGGAGCAGGACATCCTGCTGCGCGTCTCCTACCTGAAAGAAATGCCGGGCAAACCTAGATCCGCGCCTGCGGATTGTGCACGTCCGGCGGCACTGAGTACTACGGGGCAAGCCGGGGCTGGAGATGCCGCTGTCAACAGCAGACCCAGGACTGGCTGGAGGCGCGCCGCACGTTTTGTGAAGCTCACGTCGGCAGCGGCGGTGCTGGCGCTGGCGGTCGCCGGGCTATGGCTGGCACCGGGTGACGGGCGACGGGCGACCGGCGACGAGCGGTCCTATAAAGAAGTCCCGTTAGTCGCCAGTCGCCAGTCGCCAGTCGAGATTCTCCACCACTGGGGCTCATGTAATCTAGAGGTGCCCGAGCAACTGCCGGGAACCATGCGCATGACCAACGGGCGGATCAAGGCGCGGCTGGCGTCCGGCATCGAGCTGATCCTTCTAGGGCCGTTCGAGATGGAGCTCAAGACACCTAAGGAGGCGCGGCTGGTGTTTGGACGCATGCTGGCCGACATACCTTGGGAACGCGGCGGTTTCACGCTGCGTACGCCCGACCTAGAGATGTGGGACAACGGCGCGGTGTTTTGCGCTTCGGTGACGGATGAGGGTTCGGACGTCTTCATCTTCGCGGGCGAGGCGCAGGTGGTCGAGGCCTGCGGCGAGCCGGTGGACATCTGCCGGGACGGCGAGGGCGTACGGGCGCGGCGCGACGGTAGCGGCGCGGTCAAGGTTGCGGCCGACTGGACGGAGGCCGATCAGATGCTGGCGGCGATCAACAGGCGCGGGGCACTGCAAGACCCTGAGATGGCGTTGCAGGCCGCAGTTAGTATTTCGGATGTCTGGGCGGAACGGTGGCTGCCGAAAGTTGTGGGGCCGCCGCCGCAAAGATCCGGTATTGAGGATGACGGTCAGACAACGTCAGCCGGTAAGTCAAGAGTGAGTGCAAAGGCGATAGTTCTTTCGCCGAAAAGACTGGAGAAGAGTTCAATGAAGGGAATGAAAAAAATGGCGGTTGCTGTTGCGGCGGCGTTTTTTGGATTAGGGAACGGTTTAGCTGAACAGTGGACGGCAGGCGATTCGCCGATTATTAATAACGGAGAAACGGTCACGATTTGGGCGGCCCAGCCAGACATTGTGCGTTTCATCGATAACGGCACACTGGTTATCGATAACGGCGGAAGCGTGACGGTGACAGGGACAGTAGTGACAACGGTGGGCAGCGGTGTCGGAGAGATCGGCGTGCTAAACCTTTCCGGCGGCAACCTCACCAAGACCGCTGGTGGATATATTGTGCTGGGGCATCTCGGTGGCACGGGCACGTTGTCGATCGAGTCAGGTTCTACCCTGACCACCACAATCGGGAATCTACGGATCGCAGGTAACGAAGAGGGGCAACGCGAATTGCTATCGCATGGCGAGGCGACGGTCTCTGGCTATCTGAACGTGAATATCTTGGAGTTCACGGGTTATTTTCCGACAAACCTGACGCCGCCTTATGCGGAATACGCACGGCTTACGCTGAACGATGGAGGGGTGGTCGAGGCCAATCAGATTAATAAAAACGATTGTGCGGCATCCGTTTTCCTCTTCAACGGCGGCACCCTGCGTACGAAAAGCACGAACATGGACTTCGTTTTAGGCAAAGGCGTTATGGATATGGTGATCGCGGACGGCAAGAACGCGGTGTTCGACACGAACGGTAAAGACGTGCGTATCAACTCGCAGGCTGAACCGCATGCGACTGTGCTGACACTGCGTGGCGAGACGGGCGAAGGCGCAATAGGCAACGGCGGACTGGTTAAGACCGGCGCGGGTACTCTGGTACTGCGGCTTGCGGAGGCATGTAACACCTTCACCGGCGCGGTGTCGGTGCTTGAAGGCTCGCTCGACCTAGGACGGCCTTTGGCGGAAAACCAGACTGTTACGGTTTCTGCGGGTGCCACATTCATTCCTAGGACTTCCGCTGACCTCTCGAAGATAATCTATCTCGGGGGGGAAAGTGACCGGATGCTGTACACGGTGGCGGCAGACACGGGTGAACTTAACTTGACGGCTATCAACACGATGTATTATGACGACCGCATCGGCGGGCCTTTTACGGGTTCGGTGCTACTCAGTAACACGCTTACGCACGCGGCAGGCACACTTGGCAGCCCGTTCCGGCTGATCGGGCAGGGCGGCGCATTGAACCTGACTAACACGACTTTGGAAAGCAAAGTCTTGCAGGTTGAAGGTGCTGGCACGTTCAACTTCTTGGGTAACCGGACATTCACGGCAGCGGATGATGGCAAGCTGGTTATCACGGACGGCGGGTATCGGCAGGAGCAGGTTTTCTCGCTTTCGGATGCGAACTCCGGCACGCCTGCGAC
>JAQVQN010000119.1 GCA_028701555.1 Kiritimatiellia bacterium
GGAGACGCTGCGTCTGCTGGCGACGGAATTTGAGAATCGGCGCATTGTGGTCTCGGTTGACATTCCCAACGAGATGCCTACGGTGCACCTTGACCGCTCGCAGATCAAGCAAGTGTTTTTCAATCTGATCAAGAATGCGCTGGAAGCCATGCCAGACGGCGGAGCGCTCAAGGTTGTTTTCAGTGTGGGGGACGTGTTCGTAGATATCGCTTTCATTGATTCCGGCGGCGGCATCAAGCCCGAAGAGATGGGGCGTGTGTTTGAGCCCTACCACACCACGAAGACGAAGGGCACCGGTCTGGGGCTGATGATCGTGCAGCGTGTGGTGGAAGAGCATGGCGGCGAGATAGAGCTTTCCAGCAAACCCGGTGACGGAACATGTTTCAAAATACGGCTGCCGCGCAGCGAGCGGCGCGTGAGGCTTTTAAACACGGGGAAATGATATGTCAGACAAACCTGTGGTGTTGGTGGTTGACGACGACAAGAATACGCGTGACGGATTGCAGCGGGCGCTGCAAAAGAACTATGTGGTCAAGACTGCTGAAAGCGCGGAGGCCGCGCTTAAGATTTTGGGTGCTGAAGCACCGGTGGACGTGTTGTTGTCAGATCTGCGCATGCCGGGAACGGACGGGCTGGGACTGCTCAGGCGTGTTCACGGTCAGAGTCCGCAGACGGTCTGTATCCTGTTGACCGCCTATGGCTCGGTCGAGACGGCGGTAGAGGCGATGAAGCAGGGAGCATATGACTTCTTGACCAAGCCGATTAATCTAGATCATCTGGACATGTTGGTGGCTCGTGCAATAAAGACCAGGGCGTTGGAAAAAAAGGTCGAGACGCTGGAGAGCCAGCTCAACGAAAAGTTCGGCATGGAGAGCATCATCGGCGAGTCGCCGGCCATGCACCAGGTTTTCGATATCATCACTCAGACCGCGCCGACACTGGCATCAGTGCTGATACAAGGGCCTAGCGGCACCGGTAAAGAGCTGGTGGCGCAGGCGATCCACAGGCTCAGCCAGCGTGGCAAGGGGCCTTTTGTAGCGGTGCATTGTGCGGCGCTCTCGGCCACGCTTTTGGAGAGCGAGCTGTTCGGCCATGAGAAAGGGGCTTTCACTGGTGCGACCACATTGCGCAAAGGACGTTTTGAGATGGCTGACGGAGGCACCCTGTTTCTCGACGAGATTTCAGAGATCGACCCGTCAATACAGGTCAAGCTGCTGCGGGTATTGGAGGAACGCACATTCGAGCGTGTCGGTGGCGAGGATACGATTGAGGTTGACATCAGGATCATCGCTGCCACCAACCGCGACCTGCGGGCTTACGTGCAGCAGGGTAAATTCCGCGAGGATCTTTTTTTCCGACTCAACGTGGTAGACATAATGCTGCCTTCACTGGCCGAGCGCGTTGGCGACATACCTTTGCTGGCCGGGCGTTTCCTGCAGGAGTATTGTGAAAAGAACGGTAAGCACATTGAAGGGTTCACGCCGGACGCGCTCAACCTGCTGGCGGCTTATGCATGGCCCGGGAATGTGAGAGAGCTGCGCAACACGGTTGAGAAGATGGTGGTACTGTCGCGTGCGGACAGGCTTTCCGCGCGGGACGTGCCCGCTAACATACGCGAAGCGGTAAAGGGAACGGCGGCGTTCTACGGACGTTCGCAGATACTCACGATGGGATCGCTGGCAGAGACCGAGCGCCGCAAGATCATGGCTGTGTTGGATAAGAACAACGGCAACCGCACCCGCGCCGCCGTGGAACTGGGAATCAGCCGCCGGACTTTGCATCGAAAACTGCGTGAATATAAGGAGCAGCCGATGGTGTCGGATGATCAGGTATGAACGTGAACGTTCATCACATAATGTGCATAACGCAAGTTTTGGCCTTTAAAATATTGGACGGCAAGGGATGATCTGAAAGGAGGGAAGTTATGCGGCAAACACGGGTTATGGCATTAGCGGCGGCAGTACTGAGTGCTGCTACGCTTTGGGCGCAAGGGCTGGTAATCTGTCCGGCATGCGGGCGCGAAGCGGAAGAAGGGGCAGCGGTTTGCGGGCACTGCAAGAAAGAGCTCTCCAAGCCTGTGGCGGAGCAGCCCAAGTCGGTGACGGCGGACGAGCCGGACAAAGACGCTGAAATGGCGGCGATGGCTGTTGCGGCGGTGGATTCCAGTGCGGTGCAGGCGCGTGGACTGGAAGAACGTTCGCCAGATGTGGCACTGCACTTTTATCTAAACGCGATGGCTCTGATGCGGTTGGTGCCGGAGGGGGCTGTACGACCTGGGGTAGGCGAGGCGTTGCTGGCGGGACGCGTCCGTGTTATGCAAACGCTGGCGCGCGGGCGTGACCAGTGCCGGCGCTGCGGAGGAAGCGGACGTTATCAGGTGAACTTGGGCAAGGTGGACGGCACGAGTGGCGTTAGGGCAGCCAGCGGCGTAGCCTGCCCGGAATGCAAGGGCTTGGGCGGACACGCGGGGCACCGCGAGATCGACCAATTCAAGATGGCGATTTTACAGGGGCGAGAAGGTTTCGAGCGGAGCCGTATGGTGGCGGGCGATGTAAGGGTAGGCCGGAGCTTCATGCCTGCCGCGCTTGAGGCACGGCTCAGCAACCGCCAACGTGCACTGGTTATGACCGGTATGCCGGTGCCTTGTGCGGCTTGCCAGCTTACCGCCCGACAGGCTTGCAGGGCTTGCCGCGGCACGGGATGGGTCAAATGCGATAATTCCGGATGTCGGCAGGGCGTACTCCAGCCAGAGCGCAGGTCAGGAGTGCGTCCGGAGCGCAGGCTTAACGAAGAGCAGGAGCGGCGCTGTCCTAGATGCAAGGGCCTTGGTGAAGTCAAGTGCGGCGTATGCCAGGGCAGCAAGGGCGTGGTTTGCGAAAAATGCGGAGGTAGCGGCTTGGGGGCGCGTTGCCAGCGCTGCACTGGCTCGGGTTTGATGACCTGCACGAAATGTCGCGGGACCGGCGAGGTCAAGGGTGCGCCGTGCTCTGAATGCAAGGGTGAGGGAGTGATATTATGTACGACCTGCCGCGGGGAAGGGGCGCTGGCGCGATGAGGGATACGATCAGCTTATCATTACCTAATCTTGAGCTCACTGGTGTTATAGGGCGCGGTGGCATGGCTTCTGTGTGGCGGGGGCGGCAGGTAACGCTTGACCGCCAAGTCGCCGTTAAAATACTGTCCAAGGATTTCGCTACGGATCCAGATGATGTCCAGAGGTTCCGACAGGAGGCCAAGGCCGCAGCCAGCCTAAAGCATCCCGGCATTGTTCAGGTGTATGACGCGAATTTCACCGACGGGGTTTTTTATTTCGTGATGGAGCTGGTCGAGGGCTACACTATGGGAGACCTTGTGCGGCGCAAGGGGCGCATTTCCGTTGACGACACTCTGACAGTGGCGGAGAGCGTGGCAGTGTCCATGGATTATGCCTGGTCGCACTTCAAGATGGTGCATTGCGACATTAAGCCGGACAACATCATGGTGGACTCTGACGGTTCGATCAAGGTGACTGATCTAGGTTTGTGTCGCTCGATGAACTTGGTCAAAGGCGAAAGCGAAGGTGTTTCAGAGGAAATTCTGGGTACGCCGGCCTACATGTCGCCGGAGCAGGTCTACGGCAGCACACAGTTGGACTGCCGTTCGGACATATACGCTTTGGGTGCGACGCTGTATCATCTTGTGACCGGCAGGATGCTTTTTTTGGACAAGAGCGACGAAGATGTGATGCGCAGCCATGTGGGCAAGGCGCAGGCACCGGATGTGAGAGATTTTGCTGAGGACGCCGGTGGGCCTTTGGCGTTGCTGTTGGAAAAGATGCTGGCTAAAGATTCTGGGCATCGTCATCAGGACTGGCGTCTGTTGTTGGCCGATCTCGGCCGTTTGCGGGTCGGCCATCCGCCTTGGCCGGCATTGATTCCGCCGGGCGGCAGTTCGATGCAGCGCGATCTGAAATGAGATGATAGCCTATAGCCGGCGGAGCCCGTAGGCTGAAATCAGAACTGCGGATGATTAGGGTGCGATTCAATATAGTTGAATCACAGAAGGTCAAAGGGTTCAGGTGTTATGCGGCGACTTTTTATGACGGTTGTGGCAAGCGATTGTTAGGTGTGTGAAATGCGGCACGGCAAATTGTATTGCAACGGAAGCCTGCGTTCGGAATTTGTCGAACGTACCGAAACCTTAGCGGAGCGTATGCGTGGTCTGCTGGGGCGCGACAGGCTTGCTGGTGACCGGGCGATGCTGATTGAGCACTGTGGTGCGGTGCATACGCTGGGTATGCGCTTTGCGTTGGGACTGGTTTTTCTGGACAGGTCTTGGCGCGTGACGCGGTTGTTGAGTGATGTTCAACCGTGGCGCCTGTTCGCTTGGGGCGGATGGCGATCTGTGAGCGTGATAGAGGTTTCGGCAGGCGCTGATCTTCTGCAGGGGGTTAAGGTCGGGGATTGCTTTGCCTGGGAAAGTTGACAGTATCTGCCACATGCTGTAATAATGTAATGCAGTCCTGTGAGAGATGTAAAAAGCGGTAAAAAAAGGGGGATAGATGAAGCGTACAGTTGGTCTAATGGTTGCAACGTTTGTTTTAACTTCAGTTATGGCGGCAGACGACGGGTTTGTGTCGATGTTTAACGGGGTCGATCTGGGCGGCTGGCATCCTTGCAATATAGCGCCAGAGACTTTTTTTGTGCGCGACGGTTTGCTGGTCACGACCGGCAAGCCGATAGGAACCCTGCGTACAGTGAAGATGTACGAGAACTTTGAGATTGAGTTCGAGTGGCGGCACATGGTGGCTGGCGGAAACTCCGGTCTTTTCATCTGGGCTGACGGCTTTCCGGTGTGCGGCTCGCCCTTTTCGCGAGGTATAGAAATTCAGGTGCTTGATCCGGGTTTCAATGTCAAAGGCAAGAATGAGTGGTACAGCACACATGGTGATATTTTTGCGGTGAACGGCGCGAAACTCACTGTGGCTGGGCGGATCTCACCGAACGGGCAACGCAGCTTTCCTTCAGAGGAGCGCACACGTCCCTCGCCGGAGTGGAATCATTACCATGTGGTGGCCAACAACGGAGACATCAGCCTAAGCGTGAATGGCAAGGAGGTGACGGTGGCCAAGGCGGCATCGCCGCGCAAAGGCTATCTGATGCTGGAGTCAGAGGGTTCCGAGTGCCATTTTCGTAACCTACGTATCAAGGAACTGCCGTCCACCAACCCAGGCCCAGAAGAGATCGCGCGTGAGTCTGAAGGTTTCGTGCCCCTGTTCACTGGTGTTGATTTGCGGAACTGGAAGGTGCCTGAAGGGGATAACGGGCATTGGAAAGTCGTCAATGAGGTGATCGATTACGACGCTATGAGCGAGGCTGCTGGTGACAAGAGTTTGTGGAGCGAGAAGGAATATAGGGACTTCGAGATGATTGTGGACTGGCGCATAAAAGAGACGCCTTATGAGAATCCGCATGTGCGCAAGATCCTGCCTGACGGTAGCGAAGAGACTGATCCTGACGGCAAGCCGCTGGCGTTGAGCATGCCGGATTCAGACTCAGGGATTTACCTGCGAGGCAGCAGCAAGCATCAGTTGAACATCTGGTGCTGGCCGATCGGGTCTGGAGAGATGTACGGTGTGCGGCGAGACGCGAATATGCCGCCGGATGTGCGGGCCGGCGTGACGCCGGTGGTCAAGGCCGACAATCCGGTTGGCAAATGGAACCGCTTCGAGATCACGGTGCGCGGCAGCACGGTCAAGGTGGTTTTGAATGGCAAGGAGGTTTTGCCAGGCGTGACGATACCAGGGTTGCCCGAGAGCGGTCCGATTGCACTGCAGCATCATGGCAGCATGAAGGACGGCAAATGGGTGAGCCCGCCCTCGCTGGTGCAGTTTCGCAACGTCTTCATTCGGGAATTGTAGGATAGCGGCGCAGTACTTGAACGGCGATTTTTGGGCGGATGGTTTTCGGACTTGAAAAGCGTTACGCTTTTGGCGTATTATGCACATCGGTTTAGCGTAAAAATCTTTCGGAGAGGTGGCCGAGTGGCTGAAGGCAGTGGTTTGCTAAACCGCCGTATTGGTTAAACCCGATACCGGGGGTTCGAATCCCCCCCTCTCCGCCATTTCATGGTTTAGGCCGGAAGCTGACATGTTGTGACAAGCTGTGACAAATGCTTGAAAATCAACGGGTTGCGCGTCCGGCTTTATTTTTTTTACCGTGACAGCTTGCGACACGGTTTGACCCTTTTGGACTGAAAAATGTGTCCCTATTTGTGTCCACTTATCGGGGGCTATCATTGACGGAAGCTTATTGATTCCGTCCACTGTAGGAAGTCCGCCCGCGTCCGTATATATTTTGGTGGTCAAACGCATTTCACTATGACGCATTAATTCTTGAGCGACCCGCGCCGAAGACCCCGAAGTCATTAACAGGGTGCAGAACGTATGCCGCAACGCATGAAAGTCCACTTTGCGCCCGCTGGAGTCAGTCCGATCTATTCCGGCTTCCTTAAGGTCAATCCACAGCCCAAGTCGATTTTGCGGTATGCCATCCGCCAACACCAGACCGCTTGCCGTACCTAGTGAATCGCGCCACTGGCAAAGAATCGCATATAGATCGGCATGCACAGGCACACAAGCGGCCTTGCTGTTTTTCGTGGTCGAAGCGCGGACATTGATATAAGGTTGCGCGTTTTCTAAAGCTATGTCACGCCATTCTAACGCCTCCAGTTCGCCGCGCCGCAATCCCGTATAAAGAGCGAGGGCATAAGCCACCCGACGCTTTAGAGGCGCACAGGCAAGCAATGCGCAGGCTTCCGCCAACGTCAAGGCTCTGCGCTCAAAACTCTGACGGCCTCTAGGGTCTATGCGCTCCACCGAGTTGAAGGCTTTAACGTCCACGCCTTTGTTTTTGGCGATCCAGTTCAGTAACCCGCAAACCGCGTTCTGATATTCGTTAAGCGTCTTTGGCGAAGCTTTCTTATGTTTGCGCCATTGCCGGAAACTGTCGGCCGTAACATCCCGCAAAGAACGCCAAACGCATGCGGTTTGCAGCGTGGTCAAACGTGCGGAAATATGGCGGGTGTGTTCGTGGGTGCGTCCGATGCTTTCGAGTTCGCCGACATATTCTTCTATCACATCTGGAAGGGGAGCGTTAAGACAATCAGTAAGAGCTTTTGGAACACA
>JAQVQN010000120.1 GCA_028701555.1 Kiritimatiellia bacterium
TCGTGGATGTAACGAGCCAGATAGATCTCGTAACGCGCCCGCAGCTCGCGTTCGGTCAGCACTCCTTGACGGGTCATGACTCCTATCGTCGACTCTGTGACATACTGCGACAATGCGTCCGTGGCGGACGGAAGGTCGCTCAAACCGCGCCTGGCTGCCTCGGCATGCCATTCCGGCGCGTAGTTGTCGCCATTGAAAACAATTCTCTGATGCGCTTGCCACACTTCACGCACAACCGACTGGATCGCGTCGTTTAACCCGCCCGCGTTCTTTTTGACCCGCTTTTCAAGAGCTGTGGCGATATAGTCCAACGAGTCTGCCACAATCGCGTTCAGCACCATCAGAGGCCCAGCCACCGACTGACTCGACCCTACAGCCCGGAACTCGAACTTGCCGCCTGTGAACGCGAAAGGACTGGTGCGGTTGCGATCACCGTCGCCGACCGGCAGCGGCGGCAAGGAATTCACACCCAAAGTCAATGCCTTGCAACCAGCCTTGGGGCGGCACCTCTCGCCTGCTGCCATCTCGAAAAATTCCGTGAGCTGCTCGCCCAGAAATATCGATATGATAGCGGGCGGCGCCTCGCAAGCCCCTAAGCGGTGATCGTTGCCCGCATGTGCCACAGAGGCCCGCAAAAGATTGCCGTGCAGCGAAACCGCCCGGATCACCGCTGCGCAGAAAAGCATGAATCTGGCATTCTCCTCCGGGGTCTCCCCGGGATTGAGCATGTTGGCGCGGGCGGTGTTCAACGACCAGTTAACGTGCTTACCTGAGCCGTTCACTCCTTTGAAGGGCTTCTCGTGCAACAGACAGACAAAGCCGTGCTTGCTGGCCATGCGCTGCATTAGCGACATGATCAGTTGTTGATGGTCAGATGCGATATTGGCCTGTTCATATATCGGAGCCACTTCAAACTGCCCCGGCGCGACCTCGTTGTGCCGTGTCTTGACCGGCACACCAAGCTTGCAAAGTTCAGTTTCGCATTCAATCATGAAAGCCAGAACACGCTCGTTGATCGCACCGTAGTACTGATCCTCCATCTCCTGGCCTTTGGGCGGCTTGGCCCCGTACAGCGTGCGTCCGGCGCTTATCAGATCCGGCCGCAGCAGGAACAGCCTGCGGTCCACCAGAAAATACTCTTGTTCGCACCCAGCGTTGGCATCAACCTTTTCGTCTTTCTCGCCGAGCAACTTCAAGATCCGCCGCGCGTGGCGATCAAGCGCCTGCATGGAACGCAACAGCGGAGTCTTCTTGTCCAAGGCGTCACCAGTGGTGGCGCAGAAAGCGCACGGGATGAAAAGCGTGCGTCCGCCGCCGCACTCCAGAATGTAGGCCGGACTGGTAACATCCCACGCGGTGTATCCGCGAGCCTCGAATGTAGCGCGCAAGCCGCCAGAAGGCAGGCTCGAACCATCAGCCTCGCCACTGACAAGCTGTTTGGCAGAGAACTTGGCGATCGCTCCGCCCTTGCCGTCCGGCGACAAAAACGAGTCGTGTTTCTCCGCCGTCAAACCCGTCAGCGGATAAAAAACATGCGCGTAATGCGTCGCTCCTTGCTTGATCGCCCACGTTTTCATGGCCTCAGCAACCTCGCCAGCCACGGAAACATCTAGGCGCTCGCCGTGTTCGATGGTGCGTCGGACCTTCCGGTAAACTTTCTCGGACAGCATCTGGCGCATAACGGCATCGCTGAAAACATGACTGCCGAAACTTTCCCGCATCGCGCTCAGCGCTCCGGTATCAGCCGGCGCGTAACGCGCCGTAGCAGCGGCGATGGAACGGATGGCGGCGTATCGGTTGTTCATGTCTCTCCCAGTTATTGCTTTTTCCGCAGATCCATGGCCATGGCGATTTCCGGACATGTGAAAGGATTGGCGTGCTTGGTGCAGTTGATGCAACCCATGTAAAGTTTATGCATTACTTGCGTTTTAGGTATCTCCCTGAAACCCAAGGCGCGGAAAAACTCAGGTGCGAAAGTCAACACGATTGCTTGCGCGGGATCGAAAAGACAGACCCTTTGCAAAATATTGTCGACGATCAACGACCCGATGTTTTTGCGCCGGAAGCCGTCGGAAACCGCTACCGACTGTATCTCTACCGAGGCTTTCTCGGGCTCACCAATCTCCGGCAGTATCTTCCAAGCCGCGCAACCGACCACGCGTCCGTCGCTCTCGCACACCACAAACCTGTCGATGTTTTGGATGATGTCACCCACCGAACGCGTGATCAGGTCGTCCTTGTGCTGACGGATCAGATCAAAGATCTGCTCAACATCCCGCAGCTTGGCAGGACGTATGACGAAACCGCTTTGCTCTTGCATTAGGCTATCCCTTCAGCGCAGCCTGCGCCGCCGCCAAGCGGGCGATAGGCACACGGTAAGGCGAACAACTGACATAGCTGAACCCCAGACCGTGGCAGAAAGCCACGGTCTTCGGATCGCCGCCGTGCTCGCCGCAGACTCCGATTTTCAGGCCAGGCTTCACGCCGCGTCCGTATTTGATAGCGATCTCGACCATGCGCCCCACGCCATCAAGATCCAAAACCTGGAACGGATCATACTCGTAAAAGCCCCGCGAAACATACTCACCCAGAAACTTGCCGGCATCATCGCGCGAGAAGGCGCAGGTCATCTGCGTCAGGTCGTTGGTACCGAACGAGAAGAAATCCGCCTCCACGGCGATTTGGTCAGCCGTCACTGCGGCCCTCGGCACCTCGATCATGGTTCCGATCTTGATTTCCAGACGTGTCTTCTTAGCCTTCTCGACTTCGGACACAACCTTCTGTATAAGCACTTTCTGCGAAGCCAGTTCCTTGACGTGGCCTACCAGCGGCACCATGATTTCAGGCTTGGACCCCTTCACCGCCGCCGCCGCCTCGCAGATTGCGCGCACCTGCATCTCGGTCACCTCCGGATAGCTGATGCCAAGTCGGCAACCACGGTGCCCCAGCATGGGGTTGGCCTCATGCAGCGATTCCACAACCTCCTTGATCTTTGCTTTGCTAATGCCCATCAGCCGCGCCATCTCGGCCTGTCCAGCATCGTCCTGCGGCAAGAACTCATGCAGCGGCGGATCGAGCAGGCGCACTGTGCATGGTCTCCCCTTCAGCGCCTTGAACATGCCGACAAAATCATTGCGCTGCAGCGGCAGCAGCTCTTTCAACGCTTGGTTGTACTGCTTCAGCGGCGCGGCCAGCTCCTTCTCCAGCTTCGCGCACTCTTCTTTTTGTGTGCAGGCGGCTAGCGCCGCGCGCAAACCCTTCACAGTCTCCGCCACCAAGATCATACGGCGAAAACTGGTGATGCGGTGTCCTTCGAAGAACATGTGCTCGGTGCGGCACAGCCCGATGCCCTCAGCTCCGAAAGTCACAGCCTTGGCCGTGTCGCGCGGAGTGTCGGCGTTAGTGCGCACACCCATCGTGCGGTATTTGTCGGCCAGAGCCATTATCATCGCAAACGGCCCGGTCAGCTTCGGATCCTCGGTTTCAATCTGACCGCCGTAAACCGTACCTGTAGAGCCGTTCAGCGAGATCCATTCGCCCTCTTTCATCACCAGCTTGCCACAGGCAATGGTTTTCTTGTCGTAACTGATGTGCAGCTCGCCGCAGCCTGAGACGCAGCACTTGCCCATGCCGCGCGCCACCACCGCCGCATGCGAGGTCATGCCGCCGCGCGCGGTCAGGATGCCTGCCGCCACGTTCATGCCGCCGATATCCTCGGGACTGGTCTCGACACGGCAGAGGATAACACGCTTGCCGTCAGCGGCCCACTTCTCAGCCGTGGCCGCGTTGAACACAATCTGCCCCGTGGCCGCCCCCGGCGAGGCAGGCAATCCCACCGTGATGCGTTTGGCCTTGGCCTCAGCGCTCTTGACAAAAACCGGGTGCAGCAACTGATCAAGCTGCGAAGGCTCGACCCGCATGACTGCCGTCTTCTCGTCGATCACACCTTCCTTAACCAGATCCGTGGCGATCTTAACCGCCGCCGCCGCCGTACGCTTGCCGTTGCGGGTCTGCAGCATGTATAGCATCCCGTCCTCAATCGTGAACTCCAGATCCTGCATATCGCGGTAGTGCCGCTCAAGTTTCACACGGATCGCGTCGAGCTGCTTGAAGACCGTCGGCATCGATTCTTCCAGTGCCGGGTACTGCACCTTGCGCACGGCTTCTGGAATGTTGCGCGCCTTGGCCCACTCGCGCGAGCCCTTGACTGTTATCTGTTGCGGTGTGCGGATACCAGCCACCACGTCCTCGCCCTGAGCGTTGATCAGATACTCGCCGTAAAAATACCGGTGTTCGCCGGTCGAGGGGTCGCGCGTGAATGCCACGCCCGTGGCGGAATTGCTGCCGGAATTGCCAAACACCATTGCCTGCACGTTCACCGCCGTGCCGATCAGCCCGCGGATATCGTTCATCTCGCGGTATTTGATGGCGCGCGGATTATTCCAAGATCCGAAAACCGCGCTGATGCCGAGCTTGAGTTGGGTCATGGCATCTGTCGGAAAATCACATTTTTTAACACGCTTCACCATCCGCATGTATCTGGCGACCACCTCTTTGAGGTCGTCAGCGGTCATTTCCGTGTCCAGCGTGTAGCCCCGCGCGTGCTTGACCTCCTCCAGCTCGTGCTCGAAGCAATGGTGCTCAACATCCAACACCACATTGCCGAACATCTGGATAAAACGACGGTAAGAGTCCCACACAAACCGCGGGTTGCCGGTCCGGGCAGTCATCGCCTCGACCGTCGCTGGATTCAACCCCAGGTTCAGAACCGTGTCCATCATACCCGGCATAGAGGCCGCCGCGCCGGAACGCACCGAGACCAGCAACGGGTTGTCACCGTGGCCGAAGGTCTTGCCCGTGGCCTTTTCAAGTTTGCACAGAGCCGAAGACACCTCATCGCTGATCAGCTTGTGCAAAGCCTTCTCGCCAATCTCGTAAAACTTAGCGCAAGCTGCGGTTGTGATGGTGAACCCCGGTGGCACCGGCAAGCCCAGCCCCGCCATATCAGCCAGGTTCGCGCCTTTGCCGCCCAGCAACGGCTTCATCGTCACGTCACCTTCAGACTGTCCCGCGCCGAAAAAATAAACGTGCTTACCCTTGGCGGACATGCCACAGCATGCGCCAGCATTCTTCTTGGTTTTTAAGCTTTTTGACATTTTCTGTATTTCCTTTTTGGCAAAACGGGTGGTATTTTAGCACACGGGATTTATTAGTCAATTACTGCAAACATAAACTTGTTTCAGGGTGATCGCAAAACTTTGCAATCACACAGACAGTATTATTCAGGACCTGCACGTTAAGTTACCGATCCGGCACCAACAGATTCAGCAGCACACCGGGGCGTATACCGAAGAAGTTGGTGCGTTTGCCTGAACCGAAACGCTGGTCGGCAATGTCGCCTTGAGCAGCGGAAGTGACAACAATAACAGGGTTGAAATCGTCCGGGACATCTTCCACGCGCGTCCAGTAGCCGACCTGACTGTACTTTCTGAGATACCACGGCAGCGGCCAGGTGTCGGGGGTCGGCACCGCCACAGCTATGGCGGTGTCAGCGCCTTGCGCGGCGGCAGCGGACTTTTCAATTTCTGCCACCATATTCAGGGCGTCCACACCGGTGTGCGCGTATACAAAGGGATTACGCGGATCAGCAGACAAAGTGTAGCTGGCCCGTAGCGCCTGTGCGCATTGACGTTGCAGCGTAACCAGCATAAACAAAGCAACAAGGCACAACCCCGCCCAACGGACTTTAGCCGAAAATCCTCGCAGCCAATCCACCGCCGCCCCCACGCCGATGCCGGCCAGCAGGATGTAACCGTGCAGGAACGAGAGCGCACACCACGGAGTCTTATACGGTATCGCACTGTAAATCGCGGTCAACGCGACCGTATAAAGCGCGACAAAACGCACCCAGCGTTGGTGCGTCGAGACGGATCTGCCAGCCCCGAGCGGCCAGAACGCTGCCACAGCCGCCAATGCCGCAGGCAAAAGTAACAATGCCTCGCTCCACACCGGGCCTTTGCCGTACTTGAACCAAAATAGTATTCTCAAATAAAAGTTCCAAGGGTGCTGGTGTTCCGGCACCTCGGTTGCCCGCGCAAAGTACGCCTGTACTGTGGTGAAAAGAGCGTCGTACACGCCTTTGGGATAGGTGAAGAAAGATGAGAAGAAGATGACCGCCACCAAAGCCGCTGCGCCGATTACCACCAATGCGTGGCGGGTGCTCCAAGCGCGAAACAGCCGCTCAGGCCCGGCTGCAACCACCGCCGCTGCAGCCACTGCCGCCAGCGATAGCACTACCGTCTCTTTGGTCGCTGCCGCTAAGCCCGCGCAGGCACCGAAGCCGGCCGCGAACCACACGGCACGACTCTGTCCGCCGTCCGCCGACCTGGCTCGGCAATAGCGCACGGCGCATACCAGCATGCCGGTCAGGAAGGTCACGAACATGGTTTCCTGGATAAAGAACCGACTGTAATACACCATGGGCGCGGAACAAGCCGTCATGAGCAAAGCCGCGAACATCCCGGCGCGCGTGGCGAATAGGCCACCATCGCGTTTTAGACCAAGGCCAGCCATCAGCAAAAGCGTCAGACAACTGAAGAAAACCGGCACTAGGCGGTAGTTCCATTCGCTGGTTTCAACGAAACTGTTGGTCTGTAAACGACAGAACGGCAACGCCGCGAAATACAGTACCGGTCCGTGATGATCCGTGGGGTCGTAATAATATACTCCCTGTTCCAGCAGCATCCCGGTACGCACAGCCTGATTAGCTTCATCACCGTGCATAGGCCGCTGGTCGAGCTTCGGCAGTCGCAACGCCAACGCAACAGCCATCACAACCAGAAGCGGCAACAGGAGCCCGCACCGGCCTCGGCAATTAATCTTCACGGTCAACGCCTCCGCGTTCCCAAAGGCGGCAAGCCCGTCGGCCCCTGACGCATCATCTGCTGTAGCAGCGGCGCTGCCACTTGCCGCAACATCGGGCTTTCCTGTATGCGCTGCACAGCATGCATTTTTCCGACCTCTATAGCCTTCTGCAGAGCGTATTGGGTTTGCTGCTGCTGCTGACGCATGGCACAGAGCGTGGCCATGTCCAGCCAAGCCTGCCAGTCATTAGGATTCGCCTGCAGATAGCGCGACAAGGGCACCA
>JAQVQN010000121.1 GCA_028701555.1 Kiritimatiellia bacterium
GTTGACCGCTGTTCCGAAAAACGCAAGCCTGAATCTGAATAACTCCATTGAGAAATACGGTCGTGTGCCGTTAAACTTACGGTATCAGTGACAAGCAGGGAGGATGCCGATGAAACAATTCTGTATGTTAAAAGCCACGGCGTTAGGCGTGTCGGCGGGTTTTGCGATCTGGGCGCGGACGACGGCGGCGGCGGGTTTCGCGCTGGTCGAAGGCGTGCGCGTGACCCCGATCATGGTGGCGGAGGGGGAGCCGGAATATGTGCGTCTCGCCGCAGAGGATCTGGCATCGGATGTGGAGCGCATCACGGGGCTGCGACCGGAAGTGCGGATCGGGACAGGCGGGGGCGACGTGCGCGTGGAGATCAGAACGAAGACAGGCGGATCATGGGAAAGTTACCGAGTGGCTGCATATGACGGACGGTTGTTGATAGAGGGCGGCGATGCACGCGGCACGATGTTCGGCGTCTACGCATTTATCGAGGAGTATCTGAAGGTCGATCCGCTCTGGTTCTGGTCGGGACGCGAGCCCGTGAAGAGCGCGGAGCTGAAGTGGGACGATGTCGCGCTGGTTTCAGGCACGCCCGACTTCCGGTTCCGGGGCTGGTTCATAAACGACGAGGATTTCTTGACGGAGTGGATGGAGAGCGGCGGGACGCGTAATATCGATTACCGCTACTACAAGCAGGTGGTTAACCGCGAGGCCATGCGCGCCGTGGCCGAGGCGCTAGTGCGCAGCCGCTTCAACCTGATCATACCGGCCAGCTTTATCGACATCTTGAATCCGCCGGAGCGGGCGCTGGTCGAGGAATGCGCACGGCGCGGCGTGTTCGTTTCACAGCACCATGTGGAGCCGATGGGCGTGAGTGCGTTCGCGTACTTCAACTATTGGAAGGCGCGCGGTAAAGATCTAAAATATTCCTATTTCAGCCATCCGGAAGAGGTGCGCGAGGTGTGGCGCACATATGCTGCGGAATGGGCGAAGATTCCGAACGTGATTTGGCAGATCGGCTTGCGCGGCATTGCTGACCGGCCCATGTGGCAGGCCGACCCCAGTGTGCCGCAAGCCGACGCCGACCGCGGACGGATTATTTCCGAGGCGATGGCGGAACAGGTCAGGATTCTGGACGAGATTTACGGCGACAGGCCGCGTCTGATCTCCACGACGCTTTGGGCCGAGGGATCAGTGCTCAACCAGAAAGGACATCTGGCCATCCCCGAAGGCACGATCATGGTGTTCTCCGACAACTCGCCGGGGTGGAAATGGCCGCGTGACTTTTATGAAACGCCGCGCCGGAAGGGCAACACCTACGGGGTGTATTATCACCACGCGCTATTCGGCAGCGGGCCGCATCTTGCGCAGGTGGTGCCTCCGCACAAGACCTACGAGTTACTCTGGCAGGCGTTCGGAAGACAGTCCGCTGAATATGCGATCTTCAACGTCTCCAATATCCGCGAGTTCGTTCTGGGCATTGACGCCACCGCCAAAATGACCTGGCGCATGGATGGTTTCGATCCCGATGCATGGTTGACAAATTGGGTTTCAGAGCGCTTCACGGCGCATCGCCGGGAGTTGACCGACGCTTACCGGATATATTTCAACGCTTACGAGCTGCACGACAGGCATCGCGTGCCTTCACTGATGGATGGGCAGATGTTCCAGATGGGGTCAAAGAACCTTATAGAGATGGGGCGCAAAATTAGGGACGGACGCATCGGGACAGGGGCAGCCGAAGAGGCTATAAGGTATGTGAAAAAACAGGACAAAGTGCCTGAATTCGCCGACTCTTTTTATGAAAGCCTGAGCAATATGCATCCGCAAGATTTAACTCGGCGCGAATATATCCGGCGGCTGGAAAAGCAGCGGACGGGTTTTATGCTGGCGCTGTTGCATGCGCGGTCGTCCGCGCCTGCGCTGCCGGAGAGCGAGGCGCGTTTTCTGCATGACAATCTGATCTATCAGGCAGCCATTATGGAGCGTGTCTGCTTTTGGCTGGGCCAGGTGCTGTGCGCCCATGAGGCTTTGGATCTGGGCAACCGCGACGCTTGTCAACAATCAATGGATGCGGCGGCAGCGGCTTTCGCGGAGATTCCCGAACTTGCCAAGGGATATTGCATAGGCAAATGGGAACACTGGTATCGCGGCTGCAAGAAACTTAACATAACCGAAATGCAGAAACGGACGTGCGACGTGGCTGAGGCGCATCAAAAAGCCGGACGGTAAGCGCTTGGACGATGCCGTAAAAGTGAGAGGTAAGGGAAAAGGATGTCGAACGGTCTGGGTACGCTAGATTACACGGCGATCGCGATCTACCTGACACTGATGGCCGGGATCGGCGTGGTGATGGGGCTGATCGTCAAAAACGTGAAGGAGTTCTTCGCGGGCGGCAACAATGTGCCTTGGCATCTCGGCGCGGTCAGCAACTACATGACCATGATGAGCGCGTTCGTATTTGTAGCTCACGCCGGGATCGCGTATCAGGACGGGCTGGTAGCGTTGCTGATCCTGTGGAGCGCCGTGCCTGCGGCACTGGCGGGAACGGCCTTTCTGGCGAGCCGCTGGCGGCGCGCGGGCCTGGTGACGCCGGTGGAGTATCTGGAGCAACGTTACAACGCCCCAGTCCGTCAGATCACTTCTTGGGGCGGAGTGATCTTCCGCGTGATGGACAACATGGTGCGCCTGTACGCGCTGGGGGTTTTCGTGTCCGGTTCGCTGGGTTGCCCGATGACGGTTGCCATCGTGTTGTGCGGCGGTATCGTGGTGGCTTATACCATGGTCGGCGGCCTTTGGGCGGTGATCGTCACGGACGCGATCCAATGCGCGATTCTGTTGATGGTAACAACGGTCATGGTGCCGCTGGCCTTGACAGCGGCCGGCGGGCTCTGGGCCTTGACGGAGGCGCTGCCGCATCATTTCACGTGGACGCACGGGCCCAAAGGCAGCTTCTGGTTCCTTTTCGTCTACTATGTGATGGTGCTGATCAAGTTCAACGGCAACTGGGCCTTCATACAGCGCTTCTACTGTACAGAGGATGAGCTGGCCGCCAAGAAAATGGGCTTGTTTTCGGCTGTGCTGTTTTTCGTGTGTCCGGTCATTTTCCTGTTGCCGGCAATCGCTGCGGCAGCGCTGGTGCCGGGGCTGGCCAATCCCGAGGAGGCGTATGTCAGCGTATGCAAGTTGCTGCTGCCGCCGGGGGTGATGGGGCTGATGATCGCGGCGATGCTGGCGGCGACGATGTCCTCGCTGAGTTCCGAATACAATGTGACAGCAGGCGTGCTTACGCGCGACATCTACCAGCGACTGCTGCGTCCGCATGCCGGAGAACGCGAACAGATGGTCGTGGCGCGCGTGACCACTCTGCTGCTGGGAGGGGCCATCATGTGGGGTGCCAGCCTTGTGAAAGGGCTGGGTGGTGCCTTCGAGGTCAACAAGACGCTGATGGGGTTGTTTGGCGTACCACTGGTGGTGCCGCTGATATTCGGCGTGCTGTGGCGTAAACCCAAACCATGGGGCGCGGTGTTTTCGATCATCTCCGGCGTGTTTGTGGGCTTGGCACTGAGACGTATCGCGGGGCTGGATTGGGAGACCGCCACTTTCGTTCAGATGTTTTGGTGTGTCGCGAGCCTGCTGGTTTCTGCGGCGGGCGAAAGCCATGATACCGGGTATGCGCGGCGTGTGGGCGATCTGTTCCTGCGGCTTGAGACGCCGGTGAGCGAAAGCGAGGGGGCACATGACCGGCATGGTCATCAGGCGCTGCTGGTGCTGTTCACTGTCGCGCTGGGATTGAGCGGACTTTTGTTCATCGGTATCAGCCTGTTCAGCGTGTCGCTGCCGAGCGGGCGCTACACCTTGGCTGCGGGCGTGTTTTGCTGTGTGTGCGCGGTGTTGGCGGGGCTTAGACTGCGGATGCGTTATTTGTCCGCTGAAATTGGGAAAAGGAATTTGCAATGAATGACGACTTTCTTCTGACGAACCCGCTGGCGCACCGCCTCTATCATGAGCATGCGGCAGGCTTGCCGGTCATCGACTACCACAATCATCTATCCGTGCCGGATCTGGCGGCTGACCGCAGGTTCGAAGATTTGTGCGACGCCTGGCTGGCGAACGATCCGTACAAACACCGTGCTATGCGCATCGCAGGTGTGCCGGAAGCTCTGATAACCGGGCGGCAAGGGACGCCGCGCGAGCGTTTTGACGCCTGGGCGTCAACGGTGCCGCTGACGCTCGGAAATCCGCTGCACCTATGGACGCGGTTGGAGTTGGCGCGTGTTTTCGGGATCACTGAACCGCTGAACGCAGCTAGTGCTGGCAGGATTTGGGAGCAGGCCAATGCGCGGTTACGTGAGCCGGAATTCACGGTACGCGGATTGCTGCGGCGTTTTCATGTGCAGTGCGCATGTACATCAGACGGTTTGCTGGATGATCTCTCCGGTCATCGTGCGCTGGCGGAGACGGAAACCGCGTTCCGTGTGCTGCCCTCCTTGCGGGGTGACGATGCGGTGGCGGCTGCTCCGGAGTGGCTGAGGCGCCTAGGCGTTCTGACCGGGATAACGATTGATTCTTTCGACGCTTTCCGTGCCGCAGTACGGCAGCGGCTGGACGCATTCGATGCGGCCGGGTGCAGGCTGGCGGATCACGCGCTGGATCGCTTCACTTATGACACGAAGATGGTCGAAAGAGCGGAAGAGCTGTTCGGACGGCGGTTGGCTGGAGCCGCGCTGACGGATGTTGACGAAATTAGCTTGCATGCGGGTGTGCTGGGTTTTCTTGGACAGGAGTACGGGCAACGCGGCTGGATGATGCAATTGCATCTGGGTGCGCAGCGGCAGACCAGCTCCCGCCTGCG
This sequence comes from Kiritimatiellia bacterium, assembly GCA_028701555.1. GTDB lineage: Bacteria > Verrucomicrobiota > Kiritimatiellia > RFP12 > UBA1067 > JAQVQN01. The sequence goes on from JAQVQN010000121.1 coordinate 4,845, forward strand.
CCGTCTGGCCGGGCCGGCGGGCGGGTATGCGACAATCGGCGACGAGTGCGACGCTCACAGCCTGTGCAAATTCCTTGATCATCTGGAGCAGGGCGGGGCCTTGCCGCGGACAGTCTGCTATACGCTCAATCCGGCTGACAACGCGAAGCTGGCGGCGTTGACCGGCGCGTATACGGAGGACGGCGTGGCGGGCAAGATCCAGTTCGGTCCGGCCTGGTGGTACAACGACCACGCCTGCGGCATCAGGCGGCATCTGGAGACGCTAGCGAACTACGGCCTGCTCGCGACGTTTATCGGCATGACCACGGACGCGCGCAGTCCGCTTTCGTTCGCAAGGCATGAGTTTTTCCGTCGGGTGCTGTGTGACACGCTGGGAGAGTGGGCTGCCAGAGATTTGTTGCCAGATGATGATAAGCTTTTGGGCGGGCTTGTACGTGCCGTGTCGTACGGCAACGCGCGCGCCATGATGACAGGTAAGGTAAGGGATGAGTGAGGAGTTAGGAAGTAGGAATTGGGAGTTAGGAGTCGGGAGACGTGAGACAAGATTCAGAAGACAGAAGGCAGAATACAGGAATCAGGAGGCAGAAGATGGCGGAGAGGTATTTCGAGGGGCAGGTGGCGGTGGTTACCGGTGCGGCCGGAACATTGTGCTCTGAGGTGTCGCGGGAGCTGGCGCGGCGCGGGGCCAAGGTTGCGCTGGTTGGGCGGACTTTAACCGCGCTGGAGCAGGTGGCGGAGGATATCCGTCAGGAGGGCGGCACGGCTTTGGCGCTTGCTGCGGACGTGACTGATGCCGTTGCGGTAGAAGCCGCGCGCCGGATGATCGCGGAACGGCTGGGGACATGCCGATTCCTCGTGAACGGCGCCGGAGGCAACCAGGCGGCGGCGTCGACCGAGACAACGGTGTTCGAGGCAGGGGAACTGGATGGTGGCGCGGCGGATGGCGCACGCGGTTTCTTCAATTTAGGTCTGGATGCGGTCGAGGCTGTGATCCTTGCTAACACGCTCGGCACGTTCATCCCTTGCCAAGTGTTCGGTAGGGAGATGGCCGCATCTGGGCGCGGATCGATACTGAACTTTGCATCGATGAACAGCTATCGGCCGCTGACACGTGTGCCAGCATATGCCATGGCCAAGGCTGGAATCGTGAACTTCACGCAGTGGCTGGCGGTGTACCTGGCACCAGCCGGTATCCGCGTCAATGCGGTGGCGCCGGGCTTCTTCGTAAACTGCCGGAGCCGTAAGATCCTTATGACGCCGGAGGGCGGGCTGTCGCCGCGCGGCGATAAGGTTATGAGCCACACTCCCGCAGGACGGTTCGGCGAGGCCGGTGACCTGCTGGGGTGCGTCTGCTGGCTGCTGGATGACGGACAGGCGGCGTTTGTCACTGGGGTGACGGTGCCTGTGGACGGCGGTTTTATGGCGGCAAGCGGAGTATAATAATGAGGCAGATAGAATTTGTGCCGCCGCGGCCGCACCGGCTGTGGGCGTTGTGCCGGCAGATGGGGATCGACGAGGTGGTGGTCAAGATCGCGCCGGAGCTGACCGGGTATGCGCAGCCTTGGCGGCGCGATTCCTTGGCTGCGGTGGTGAAAGAGTTGGCACGGGCCGGTTTGCGAGTGGCGGCGCTTGAGGGCGATCCCTTCGACATGTCGCCGGTTAAACTAGGGTTGCCGGAGCGTGAAGCTGCCTTGGAACATTATGCGGAACTTTTGCGTAACATGGCGGAGTTCGGCATCGATCTTTTGTGCTACAACTTCATGGTCGGAACCGGCTGGCACCGCACCGGCGAGCGCGAAGGGCGCGGCGGTGCGCGCGCGACTTATTTCAGTTTAGCGGAGAATGCCGGGGTGCAACCAGGCCCGTTGCTTGACGCTGAGCAGGTGTGGAGCAATTACGAATGTTTCATCAAAGCGGTTATGCCGGAGGCGCGGCGGCTGGGCATCCGTATGGGATTGCATCCGGATGACCCGCCGCTGCCGGGACTGGGTGGCATGGCGCGGGTATTTAATTCGCTTGAGGCGTATGACCGGGCGTATGCCGTCATGCCGTGCCGCGAGAACGGCATCACGTTCTGCCAGGCGAATTTTCGGCTGATGGGTGTTGACCTGGAGCGCGCGGTCAGGCATTTCGGACAGCGTATCGCGTTTGTGCATGTGCGAGACGTGAAGGGCAGTGCCGGGGAATTTGTCGAGCTGTTTCATGACGAGGGCGAGACCGACCAGTTCGCCATGTTCCGCTTGTACCGCGAGCTTGGCAT
>JAQVQN010000122.1 GCA_028701555.1 Kiritimatiellia bacterium
GGTCTTGGGCTCGGTGATGCCGCGACCAGCCTGGTAGCGTCGCCACAGCTCCTGCGGCGAAGGATAGGAGGTGAGGATACGGGTCTGCCCCGTGAAGTAATCGAACTCGACGATTTCGGGGCCGTTGGTGGTGTAGGCGAACATCAGCCCCAGCAGCTCCGCGTAGAGCTTGGCCTGCTGCAGACCGTCATGCACGGATTTGTAAGCGGCCTTGGCCTCGACCACAGCCAGGCAGAAGTCGCGCCGGTAGAAGAGCAGGTAGTCGGCGCGCTTGGGCGGCTTGCGCACGAAGCGCTGCCCCAAGGGAATGATGCGCCCGTCGGTGATTGAGCGCTGCTCGGCGATGGAGCACGGCTCCGCATCCCAGCCCGCCGCCTGCAGCAGGGGGACAACGTATTTTCGGCAGGTATCGGCTTCGGTCGGCATTGTTCGCCAGCGTCAAAGATTGCGGTTCGTTTTCGTATCCGTAGTTCGCGGGTTCGTTATAACCTGAGACATGTATAATTCAAGAGTCGAGACACGCCCAAGTTACTTTTTCATAACTTACCACCGCAGCAGGGTATGCGCCAGCGTAAAAACCAGCCACTTTGAATGTGTGATTAATACTATGATTCTAGGTCCGTTGTCCATGTCGTTTTTGCCGGTCGCGCGGTCGCGGGGCGGGCATTCCATGAGGTCGGCCAGGTTCGTAGCTAAAACCAGTGGATTTAGCATTTGCGTGACAGGCGGTTTTGTCCTATTATTCCTGCGTGGTTAAGCGGCACACATTCGGCATGGGGCCGTTTGCGTTTGTCGTTTTAGTAATACTGGAAAGGATATATTTCCATGACTAAGCACAAAGCAATGACTGTGACCGTCAGGGGGCTGGCCTCCCTGCTGCTCGTTCTAGCGCTCGGTTTGCCTGCGGCCTATGCGCAGGAGGCGGACACATCTGAAATAAACCCGGGCATTGAAAAACCCGCTGAATCTTCTCGCGGGGTGTTGGCCACCGGACGCCAGAGCGTGCAGGCGCTCGGCGAGGCCACCTCGGAAATAGGCGGATCGTTTCGAACCGGCGGCAAACGCGCCGCTGGCCAAGGACGCAAACTGTGGCAGGATGTCATGCTGCCCGCAGCGCAACGCATGGCTGCGGCACTTCCCGGCGTACTGAAGGCCGTCGTGCTGCTGCTGGCCTTCTGGCTGGTCGGCAAACTCGCAGGCGCCTGCGTTAAAAAACTGCTGAGTCTGACCAGCATCGACGAGCGTGCCGCCCGCGATTGGGGCCTCGACAGCCTCCTGAAAAAAGCCGGCGGCGGAACACGCTCCCTGGCCGGCATGGCCGGCGGCGCGATCAAGTGGTTCTTCATCCTGTTCGGTTTCGTGGCTTTCTTCAACGCTCTTAACCTCGCCATGGTGGCAGGCCCGTTACAGAATGTGCTGGATCGCATCGTCGGGGCAGTGCCGAGCCTGATCAAGGCCGCCGCGATTCTATTCCTGTATTGGGTCATCGCGGCTCTCGTGCGTGCCGCCGTCACCCGCACACTGGGCGCCATGAAGTTCGACTCCCGCTTCGGCAAGCATATCGCCATGCCGCAGGGCGAAGGAACGGCTGTTCCGCCTAGCGTCATGATCGGAAAATTGCTGTTCTACGTCATCCTGCTTTTCGGCGTACCTCCCTTCCTGCAAGCACTGGGTCAGCAGGCGCTGGTCTACCCGCTGCAAGAAATGCTCTCCAAGACGCTGGGCTTCCTGCCCAACCTGTTCGCCGCCGCAATCATCCTAGTCGTGGGACGCATAGTGGCCACCATCGTGCGCGAGGTTGTCTGTAACTTTTTGGCCGCCAGCGGCGCGGACGCGGGCGCTGAAAAACTGGGGCTAGGGAAAGTCTTCGGTGCCAACAAGCTATCTAACATCGCCTCTAAGATCGCCTACTTCTTCATCTTCATACCCATCCTGGTGCAGGCCGTCGACAGCTTGGCGATCAAAGCCATATCCGACCCAATCAAGGCCACCCTGCAAACCATCCTCGCGGCGATACCGTCCCTGATGGTGGCAGTGATCATCATTATTATCGGCTGTGTCGTGGCCAAGGTTGTGCGCTCGATGTTAGAGTCCTTCCTGAGCGGCGTCGGCCTCGACTCCCTGCCAAAGCGTTTGGGCCTGGCCTTCCTGGAAACCAAAGAGGGGCAGTTGCCGCCTTCCGGTCTGATCGCCGCCGCCGTGGCCGCGGTTATCATGCTGATCACAGCGCAGCAGGCTTCGGCTTCGCTGGGCTTCGACCAACTGGCCGAGCTGATACGGCGCGTGGTCGAGTACCTGCCGAATCTGGTGGTCGGACTGGTGATCCTGCTGGCCGCCCTCAGCCTCGGCAATTATGCCGGCTCGCTGGTTTCCCGTTCGCTAAGCTCGCACGCCAACGCCGGCATGCTCTCAATCGTGGCGCGTTACGCCGTGATCCTGCTGGGCGTCAGCATGGCGTTAGAACAGCTCGGCGTGGGCAAAGAGATCGTCATGCTCGCGCTGGGGGCGCTGCTGGGCGGCAGCGCCATCGCGCTGGGTCTGGCCTTCGGGCTAGGCGGCAAGGACCGTGCGCGTGAACTGATCGAAAACTGGAGCCGCGGCAAAGGTTGATAAGAAAAACTAATGCGGGCCATGCCCGCATTAGAAACTCTTATGGAAGGTGCGGTTGATCACATCGAGCTGCTGTTCACGGGTGAGCTTGATGAAGTTTACGGCGTAACCCGAAACCCGGATCGTTAGCTGAGGATACTTCTCGGGGTGTTGCATGGCATCAAGCAACATATCGCGCTGGAGCACATTGACATTGATGTGGTGTCCTTTTTCGGAAAAGTACCCGTCCATCAGGCTCACCAGATTCTGGTCACGCTCCTCCGGCTCGCGACCGAGCGCCTCCGGCACGATCGAAAAAGTGTACGATATGCCGTCTTCGCTGTAGTCGTAAGGCAGCGATGCCACGGATTTCATGGAGGCGATGCAGCCGCGCGAGTCACGCCCGTGCATGGGGTTTGCACCGGGCGCGAAAGGCTCGCCAGCCTTGCGTCCGTCGGGGGTGGCACCGGTCATCTTGCCGTAAACCACGTTGGATGTAATGGTCAATATCGATAGGGTCGGCTTAGCGTTGCGGTAGGTCCGATGTTTGGAGAGACGCCCCATGAAGGTTTTGACCACCTCCACAGCTATCTGATCAACGCGCGGGTCGTTGTTGCCGTACTTTGGATAGTCGCCCTCGATCTCGAAATCCACCGCCAGTCCGCGCTCGTCGCGCACGGGTCTGACCCGCGCATACCTGATGGCGGAGAAGGTGTCCGCCACCACCGATAGCCCTGCAATGCCGCAGGCTGCCGTGCGCATGACATCCTCGTCGTGCAGTGCCATCTGTATGCGTTCGTAGCAGTATTTGTCGTGCATGTAGTGGATGACGTTCAGGGTGTTGATGTAGAGGCGCGACAGCCAGCGGCAGATCTGGTCGAACTTGCGAACCACCTCCTCGTAATCGAGGATCTCGGAGGTAACCGGCGCCATCTCCGGACCGACTTGATCGCCGGTGATCTCGTCCTTGCCGCCGTTGATGCAGTATAGCATGGCCTTGGCCAGATTAGTCCGCGCTCCGAAAAACTGCATTTGTTTGCCGATGCGCATGGCCGATACGCAACAGGCGATACCGTAGTCGTCGCCAAACTTCTCGCGCATCAGCTCGTCGTTCTCATACTGGAGCGAGGAGGTCTCGACCGAGAGTGCGGCGCAGTAACGTTTGAAAGGCGCAGGCAGCCGCGGACTCCAAAGCACGGTCATGTTGGGTTCAGGCGCAGGCCCGAGATTGCGCAGAGTGTGCAAAAAACGGTAGGTCATTTTTGTAACCATGTGGCGCCCGTCCACGCCGATGCCGGCAAGAGCTTCCGTAACCCAGGTGGGGTCGCCCGAGAAAAGCGCGTCATACGCAGGCGTGCGCAGGAAGCGCACCATACGCAGCTTCATCACGAAATGATCTACTATCTCCTGAATCTGCTCTTCATTGTAGCGTCCCTCGGCCAGGTCGCGTTCAGCGTAGATATCGAGGAATGTCGAGACGCGTCCGAGCGACATGGCTGCGCCGTTCTGTTCTTTGACTGCGGCGAGATAGGCGAAATAAAGCCACTGCACCGCCTCACGCGTGTCGGAAGCCGGGCGCGCGATATCGAATCCGTAACCCGATGCCATGTCCTTAAGCTCCTGCAAGGCGCGCACTTGCTCGGAAATCTCCTCGCGCATCTGAATCGCCTCGGTGTCCATAGCGTCGAAAACATAACGATCCTTGGCCGCTTCTTTGTGAGCTATCAAGAAATCGATGCCGTAAAGCGGCAGACGGCGATAGTCGCCGATGATGCGCCCGCGCCCATACGAGTCGGGCAAGCCAGTAATGATACCGTTGTGGCGCGCCAGCTTCATCTCTTCGGAGTAGGCGTCGAATACGCCGTCATTGTGGGTTTTACGATATCTGAAGACGTTTTCAATCGCGTCAGGCAGCTCGCGGTTATAAGCCTTCAGCGAAGCCTGCACCGTACGGATTCCTCCGAACGGCATGATGGCTCGCTTTAGCGGAATGTCGGTCTGCAGACCGACAATCAGCTCCAGATCACGGTTGATGTAACCCGGCGCGTGTGAAGTGATGGTCGAGATGCGTGAGTTGTCGATGTCGTAAACGCCGCCACGTTCTCTTTCTTCGCGCATCAGCCCCTTGACCTCATCCCACAGTGCCAGCGTGCGGCTAGTCGGCGAGGCCAGGAACGACTCGTCGCCTTCATACGGCGTGTAGTTGTCAACAATGTGGTCGCGCACCTTGATATTGATCCGCCATACGTCTTTAGACAAGGACATCAACACTCTCAACTCCTCTCTCATCACTTTTAACTCTTCTCTCTTAACTCTTCTCTATTCTCTCTTCTCTCTTAAGGTGCCGCACCGCGCGCAGGATCATGACGCCGAGCGCGGCCATCACCGCCAGCGACGTCAGCAGCATGCCGTGCTTGGCCAGCAAAGTACGCACTCTCACCGCCCTTCCGTATGCGACTGCCCCCTCCGGCGCGGCTTCCAGACGCCACTGCGCGGCCTTATGTCCGCGGCTCAGATAGGCGAGTACACCCTGCTCATAAACCGGCGCGGCTTTGACCTCAGGGTTGCCGTAAACCAAGCGATAGCCGTTCTGCTCGGCGATAAACACCGCTTCGTATGACGGTCTTATCAGCTTTATGCCGCTTGCGCCAAAGCTCAGGGGCGGGTTGTCCTGATTATAAATCTTAACGCGCATCCTTTCGGCACGGGTCTCGGGGAAGCTGATCTCCAGCCGTTCAACCGGCGCCATCTCCGGCAGCCGCGACCGCGTCAGAATTCCGCTGGCGAGCGTACGCCAACCGCCAGGCGCGGGGCACTCGACATCCACCTTGCGCTCAAAGTTATGCTGTTCCGGATCGAACGCCAACCCGGTCAACGGCCAGTTGCCGGAATCTAGCGTCATCTCCGTGATTTTGACATGTTTGTCCTCAGCCATTGATAAGGACGGAACAACCATGCGTTCTTCGCGCGTTTTACCGACCATTGCGACACGCTCGGTGTCTCGGAAGGTAACCGCGTCGACACGGAACGGACGGGACTCGACATTGTAGCGCTTGAACAGGCGGCGGGGGGTGTTGGTGCCGTCGCTCTCTTCGGTCAGCGAAGTGTATGCGGAGAAAACCTTGTCGTCGGCCTGGCCGATCACGAGCTTGAAGCTGCGGTTGGTCAGCGCGGGCAGCTCGACCGAATCTTTCCTGACATCCGCATAACGGCTGTAATCGAAAAGCGGCGCGGCCGACCCCACCGGCTGCCAGGTGTTGGCCTGACCGGGCACCAGCACGGTGAGCATCTGCTCATAGTTGCGCAACGGTGTCTTGAGCGTGACTTGCGTGAGCGTGAGCGCGTTCGTGCGCTCGATCTCGCACATGATCGACAATCCGCCGCCCGGCAACTGTTCGACGCTGGTGAGCTTGGCTTTTACGGATGCGTGGCGCTCTTCGAAAAAATATTCGCGCACAGGCTGGATCACACGCGGCACTTCGCGCCCTGCGCGGTCAAGCACCCGCACGTCAATCCAGTGCTCGCGGCTGTTGGCGAAGACATGGCCGTCCAGCGGCACCGCCACCACCGTGGCGGCCGAGGCCTCGCCCTTGATCTCGCGTGTGACCCCCCACCCCTCCGCAGCCTGACAAGCCGCCGCGGCGGTTAATGCGCCGACAATCATAAAAGCCCGCATCTCATACCTCTCCTGTTGTGCCGTTCTCGAAGACCGGCTTGTATCTCAAATAGACGAACGAGCCCAGCACCAGCAGTACGCCGGTCGAGATGAAGGCAATAATTCGATAGAGCGTGCCCAGCCCGTCGAGATCGGCAAGCAGCAGTTTGGCGATCGCCAGCGCAAAGAGCGCCAGTCCGCACCAGCGCATCCATTTGCCGCGAAAACGTATGCCGACGAAAACCAGCGCAAAGGCGAAAAGCGTCCACACCACGGTCACGGCCCCGAAGCGGAATCCCTGCGCGTAAACGCGGGCGCACAAGCCGGCCTCCAAGGTCAGATACAGCCAGACCTGCAGCAGCACCAGCCCCAAAAGCTTAGGCGCGTGCCGCTGGGTGCGGACAAGACGCCAGGCCGCGCACAGCGTCACGGGCAACGTGCCGTAGGTCAGCAGGCGCACGCCTGCGCTCTGCCAATACGCCGCTCCGGACAGACACCACGGACGAGAAGACTGGTAAAGCCGTTCCAGATCGAAAAACACGCCGCGCACACAGGCGAGAGCGAAGAGCGCGAACGCGGCATGTCCCAGCACTCTCTGGCCGGTGCGGCGCGACAGCCACAGCATGAACAACGCCTGCAGACACCAGGCCACGGTCAGCCACTCGGCTGTCAGCATGAACACCGGCGTCAGCGCCAGAAAGACCGCTGCCAGCGCGAGGAAGAGGGTTGTCGCCTGCCGGTCCAGCACCTCGCGCCTGAGGCAGGCGTAGACCAGCGCCACATACACCGCCGCGATTGCCAGCGACACCAGCCCCGCGCCTTCCTTGCCGTACACGGGTCGAAAGAGCAGA
>JAQVQN010000123.1 GCA_028701555.1 Kiritimatiellia bacterium
GGTGTTGCCGTTCGATGGTCCCTTGGGGCGGGCGGTGATGCAGACGTTCATGAAAAGGGTGGCGGAAAATCCGGATGTAAAGGTGCTGGATTTGCCGAACGGCAGCGCTAGCGACCGAATGGTCGCGCGTTTCCTGCGCGAACGGGCCGGTACGAACCGGCAAATCAGCAACTCACTTTTGAAGCGGGTCGCGCGTGAACAGCAAGCCGAGAAGTTGGCGGTCATGAAGGGCGGCGTCACGACGATTGAGGTTTCGCCTGTGACGATGGTTGATCCGGTCGGCGCGTGTTTGGGCACGGTCACGGGTTCCATGACACCGCCGAAGGTGAACCCGGTCAGGGTCAAGATCGGGTTCGACGCCAAGTTCTTGGACATCAACAACGCATTCGCGACGATCACCAGTGTCAAAGGCTTTGGCGAGGCTACGAAACAGGTCGGCCAGTCGTTGGGCGATCAGCTCATGGCGCTGGTCACGTTGCGCAACATCGCGCTGATTGTTGCGGCGCTTATTGTGATCGCCGTGCTCTTTAAATTCTTCAGTCTGATGTTCAGGGTTCGTTAAAGCAAGCGGAGGATAACAATATGAAACAGTTGATTCATTTGAGTTTTGTCGCTGGTCTGGCGCTGATGTTGGCCGGCTGCCGTACGGTTGACACCAAGGCGACGGGTTATCAGAGTGTGACGAGCCAAGGTCAGCCGGTAGTCGCTAGTCCGGGGTCGGTCACGACGCAGCAGCCGGTGCAGGTCAAGGGCGTCGGAGCGCGGCCTGACGCGGTGGATCTGCGGCCGGCGCAGACCCAGACGGCCACGGCCTCGGCGGTCTTGGAGCAGATGCGGGTGCTGGTGCGGGCATCGGCTGCGGGCGCGGACGCGGAGAAGGTGGCGACACTGCTGGGCAGCGGGGTGCAGGGCGCGCTGGCGGCCGCAGGTTACCGGGTGGTCTACGACGGTAAGGCTGAGATCGTGGCGGATCTGGGCGTGACGTGCGAAGCGCTCAACGCGCGTGGCACGCGCGTGGTCTACAAAGGAGATGCGGATGTGTCGGTCACGCGCACGCCAGAGCTGAATGTTATAACCGGGCAGCAGATGAAAGACATGGTGGCGCGCAACCGCTTTGACGTGAGCGGTGCGCCGGGGCGCGGGGCCGGGGACGCGCTCAAGAGTGTGGCTGACAAGATGTCGGCGGTTGTCTCGCCGTGGCTGGCGGACGCCTGCCTGAAGGTCGGCGGGAAGTTGGAAATCTGCATTGTGACCATAGCCAACGCATGGTTCCTGAGTCCGCACTCGGACTATCCCACGCTCTTTGTGCAGCGTGTGCGCGCGATGGACGGCGTCTATGACTGCACCATACTCGCGACCGATAACGTCAACAAGACTTTGCAGGCGCGGGTGGTTTATGACAAGGACCGCTACCCGGACGGTATTGTGAACCGGTTGTATACGATTAAGGAGCTGAACATTCATCGGTGAAGCTAAGCCGGGACAAGGGACGCTACGGCATACGGGACGATGCGCACGAGTGTGACGCTCAGGGGTATTGGCCGATGCGCAAGAGCTCGTTTACCATTCGACAAGCTCATGGTCGCCTGAGTACCGGCTAAACGAGCAAAGTGCGCCCTGGCCAACACCCGCTTCGCTTTTAGGGGTGAATGGTGCGGCTAAACGATCAAAGTGCGCCCTGTCCCGTATGCTCTTCGCTTTTAGGGGTTGTTCGGAACGCAACTAATGCACTAATGAACTAACGCACTTCCTTTTCGCTCTGGCCCGCATCTGCGAAGCTTGATGGGTGGTTTGGGGAGGGAAGGATTTATGATTGGCGAGTGATGAGTAGTGAAAAGAAGGAGGTTGATATGAGACGCAGTTTGGTGATGGCATTGTTTTTGGGGATGGGTTTGGCGGTATGCGCGGGGCCGGACATGCGGACAGGGCGTCCGGCGGGTTCATCGCCGCCCTTGCCTGAGGGCACGGTGCCGCTGGCAACGGCGGTGACGCCGGTGTCGGTGCCGCCGGATGACGAGCCGGTAACGCCGTTGGCCGTGACTTTTTTGGAATGGGGCATACCCTTCTCGCGCGGGTGGGATGTCTACGGCATCAGGGTGAACACCTGTATGCCCGGATGGGAGGCGGGGCACAACGACATTTACGGCATTGACGTGGGGCTCAGTGGCGAGATCACTGGCAATGCCGCCGGTATAAGCTGCAATTTCTTCGACAACATCTGCGAGAACTTTGGCGGCATACAGATAGGCGGGCTTTACAACCGCATACGGAATAACTCGCCGGCCGCGCTGCAGGTCACGTTCTTGCATAACCGTGTCAACGACATGAACGGGATGCAGGTCGGCGGCTGGAATGTGGCGAAAGGTTTCAGGGGTGTGCAGATCGGATTGGTCAATTATGCCGAGAGCGGCGGCGGGTTGCAGATCGGGCTGTGGAACCAGTGCGGTACGCACGCCTCGCCGATACTCGGTGTGGTGTATTAGGAGGACAGGTTATGAATAGGCAGGAAGTTTTACAGGCGGAGCATCAGGAACGTGCGATGCGCGGGCGCATTGATTCGGCTTTGCCGTTGCTAGGGCGGCGGCGGCGCAAATACGGCAAGCTGATCTTTTTGGTGATTCTGTTGTTGGTCATTGCCGGCCTGGCAGGCTGGTTCATGTATGGCGCGAGGTGACATTATGCGGACGCGATTTGTTTCTGTGATACGCAGCCGCGCTTTCAAGATGCGGTTGTGGATCTGGTGCGGGGTGGCCGCGCTGTTGTTTGTCGCGGCCATGGCGGCTGCGTTGCTGTGGCTGGCGGGGCATCATCTGGTCACGACTGATCACGGTTTGGTGGTTGTGCCCAAACGCTATGTGCGTATGGGCGGCACCCGGGCGGACGTGCGCGGCTGGACCTGGGATGACGCGGTCGCGAATATTGATGTCAGCCACGCTTTGATCAGCGCCGGTTATGAGGATGTGCTGCCTGATCCGCCGGCGGAGCCTTCGGTGACGGAGCGCGCCGCTGTTAAAGCGCGTCAGCTCAAGGAGCAGGCACTGGAGGCAGGTACCAACACCTGGCAGAAGTTGAAGGAGAAATTAAGGAAGTCCGAGCCGGAAAAACCGTAGGTGTTCTTTACGTGAAACAGCGTGGATTCAAGCGTGACTTATAATTCGCAATAAAAAGAATTTATGATTCAGGAACTGACATATCCGGTGGTTGAGATATTCGGGTCTATGCAAGGTGAAGGGTACAACACAGGGCAGCGGATGGTTTTCGTGCGTTTAGGCGGCTGTAATCTGGCATGCCCATGGTGTGATACTGATTACAGCACCTACGCTATGCTTGACAGGTCGGAGATAGTTTCACGCGTAGCCGCTTTTGACTTGAAGTCAGTGTTGCTTACCGGCGGCGAACCCTTCATACAGCAGGAACTAGGTGCGTTGTTGTCTGATCTTAAAGAAGCGGGTTACTGGATCGGGGTTGAAACCAATGGTTTGAGAGCGCCTACTCCGGCATGGTTGCGGAACATAGATTATCTGTCGGTCTCGCCCAAGGCGCTCTACGCCGATCTTTATGATGATGCCGGCATGGTGACCAGTGCGGACGAGGTGAGGATCACTGTGGATGGTGACGTGCGCGCGTTTTGCGAGGACATGCGCCAGAGAATAGATGCAGAGCGCTACTATCTCTCGCCGTGTGAGCGTGAAGGGGTTTTTAACATAGCAGAGAGCGTGAGTCTCCTAGGCGAATTAAACAGCAGCCGTCTGCAAAGTAAATGGCAACTATCATTGCAGACGCATAAGCTGGCCGGGTTCCGTTAGCTTTTGGAATGCCGTCAAGGCCGGCAGACAGCAGGTTGTGCTGACATTGACGGGGTGGCGGAATGCAAGAATGCTAAAATGCAGCATGGCGGCGCGGGCGAACTCTTGATATTCTTTGGTCATGGGTTTTAAGAAAGCATTGCTTGGCATTACATTGTTGGTGGCCGTATCGGCCATGGCGCAAGAGGCGTCCGAAAAACGGTTTGTTAATTATCGGCAAGGTTTCAACACGGACACACTGGCCTTGCAGGTTCTACTGGACCGGCAGCATCTTTCCTGCAATTGCGCGGATGGTTTTTGGGGGCCGCGTACCGAAATTGCGCTGGTCACATGGCAGACGCTAAATGGTGTGCCTGTGACGGGTGTGCCTGACGCGGCTTTGCTGCTTCAACTGGGCGGCGATACGAATGTGCTGATACGTTACACGGTGACGTCCAACGATCTGGCGGCGGTGGGGCCCGTGCCTGTGGCTTGGGAGGATCGGGCGCGCATGCAGTCGCTGACCTACGAGACGGTGCAAGAGATGCTGGCAGAGCGCGGACACACTTCGCAAAGAGCGTTGGAACGTCTGAATCCGGGTGTGGCGTGGCCGAATCCGCCGCCCGGAACGGAAGTGGTTTTGCCTAATTGTTCTTATGATAAGCCGGAGAAGGCCGGCTCGATACGGATAGCACTGGAGCGGCGCGAAATAACGGCCTTCAACAGCGAGGGTTTGCTCATCGCGCTTTTTCCCTGCTCGATAGCCCGTAACAAGAGCCACCGCCCGGCAGGCGAAATGAGCGTAATGGCCATCGCGCCCAATCCTAATTACACTTACGATCCCAAGTTGTTCAATCCCGGCAGCGAAAAAAAAGCAAAGCTGGTGATACCGCCGGGGCCGAACAATCCGGTTGGCATGGCGTGGATCGGACTTTCTTTGCAGGGCTACGGCATACATGGCACACCGATTCCGGAGCACATCGGCAGGGCCGAGTCACGCGGCTGTTTCCGGCTGGCTAACTGGAATGCGGTGAAACTGTTGAACATGGTTGAGATAGGGACTCCGCTGGTCATCGAAGAGTAGACTTGAATTCGCGGTTGCCAAAGGCGCGGTATGACTGGGTAATGAAATGTTAGGCACTTTGCTATTGTCGGCCGGCGTTTTGTCGGCATATGTGTTTTTCCGCATAGTGGGCGGCAAGGGAATCAGGGATGCGGCTGTTGCGGCCTGGGTGTCCCTGTACGCTTTTGTGTTCGTGGCTACGGAAGGCCTGTCGGTCTTTTTCCTTTTGACGGCCTCATGGATCAGGCTGGTCTGGCTTGGGATGATCGGCGCGGTTATTTCGGCGCTGATCATTCATTTCAAACGTAACGGGGTGCAAAAGTTTGCTGACTATGCGGCACAAGAGACTATGGTATGGCGGCGTGGTTTAAATGCCGTGCGCGGCGAGTTTCCTGTAGCGGCATGGGCGGTATTGACGGTTTTGGCGCTGACCTTGATCCATGCGCTGCTGGCACCTAATTTCGAGCCGGACGCATTGACCTACCATTTGCCGCGTGCCCAGCATTGGCTGGTCAACCGTTCGATTGGCTTTTATGAGACGTCGATAGCGCGGCAGAACTATCAGCCGCCGGGCTTCAGCATGGTTGTTTGCCACATATGCGCTCTTACCGGTGGCGACCGTCTGCTGAATCTGGTGCAGTGGGGGGCGTTCGTGTTGGGGGCGGCTGTGGTTTCGCTGATCGCGCGGGAACTAGGGGCAGGAGTGCGCGGGCAGTTCTGGGCAGGGCTGTTGTCGCTGACTTTGCCAGCTTCGATTTCCCAGAGTTTCGTGGCGGTGAACGACCAGTTCGCGGCGGTGCCGGTGTTGGTTTTTGCCTTAGCCTTGTTGCGGATTGAGCGTGGCGGCGAGCGCCACGCCGTATTTGCGGGGCTGGCGGCGGGGTTGGCTTTTCTAGCCAAATGGACTTCCTTGGTGTATGTGGCGTCATTCGGGGTGGTTTTGTCGTTGAGGTTGCTTTGTCGTGTTTTTAAGGCCCGGGGGTTGAGCGGTTGCTTCCGATTGTCCGCAATCTTGGGCGCGGCGGTACTGGGCGGGGCGTTGATGGCGGGGCCGCATGTTGTGCGCAATATGCGTATGTACGGCGACCCTTTGTCAGGCGAGCCGCCTGCGATGCTGACAAATCAAAGGCTCACGCCGATGAAGTTTGCCGTAAACGCAGTGAAACATGCGGCACAGCACATGGCCGCGCCACTGCGGATACTGAATCGTCCGCTGGAAAAGGTGGTCACACGCTTTAGCGGACAGTTGCTCAACGATTCCGATATAACATATGTCTGGACGTTACTGGATAGTAGTTTCAGGTTGGTTCCGCCTTTAGGTAAGTCGTGTTCGAGCGCATCCAACCCCTTGCATTTTATGTTGTTTACGATTTTGGGTTTGTGCTGGCTTGTACGACCCGTTCGTTACTTAAGACTGCTTTCGGCAATCTTCTGTCCTGTTGCTGCGGGTGCCTTGCTTTATTGTGCATTGTTCAAGTGGCAGTTGTGGGCGGCGCGTTTACAGATACCGCTTTTTTTATTGATGGCGGCAGGTTCAGCGGTCATGCTGGAGCGGCTGGAGTCAAATGCTAAGGCGGCGCGTTTAATTTCGGTCTTGCTGACTGTTTACGCTCTTACACACATTTTGTTGCGGCCCACTTGGTATATGCCTGCTTTTCTTTTCGGTCGTGGCAGCGTTGGCAGTGGCATTGTTGAAAATATGACAGTTTCAGATAAGGTGAGGGCCCTTAGCAGGGTGGGGCGACCGTCTAGTGAAGTGCGGTTAATGGCCGCGAGTGCGCCGCCCGAAGTCGCGTGCGGATACAGTATATTTTATACCAGTCGTGAACGCCAATATTTCGGTAACGAGACTTATCGCGCAATGTCATTGCCTTATGCATGTCTGCAAGAAGTTATAGGGTTGATTAAATCAGATAATTCCCGGCAGCTTTACCATACAACCGTTGGATTGCTTCTGGGCTCTGATCATGGCAAAATACCACCTGAAAATGGCAGGCTGCCTTTTTCCTACGAGTTAATTTTCTGGGCGTGGGCAGGCAATCTCTCCGGTCAATCAGATCTGAAGTTCGAGCATTTTGGGGATTCAGATCGGGATGTTTTGGCGCGCCGGGATTTTGGCGGCAAGCCTGGGTTGTTGGTCAGCGATATGACTAGGCCGAGCGTGGTGGAGCGGCTGTCTCAAAGTCAGGCGGTGGAGTGCGTGCTGAGCAACCGCTGTTTTGCTGTCTACGGGGTTA
>JAQVQN010000124.1 GCA_028701555.1 Kiritimatiellia bacterium
TTCCAGCTCCTTGTACTCCTCGATGGCCACCAGGTTGACAGGGCCAAGCTCCTGGATCTCGGCGTTCAGGCTCGCGACCTTCTTTTCGATGTCCGTGACCGGCGGCTGCTCGCCGTCTTCCCAGGCCGGGTCGGCGCAGGCCACCAGCTCCTCAGGCGACAACCCGTATTCGTTATAAACGTGGTCAAGGCGGGATTGCCGGCGCATGCGCGACTCGGCCAGCTCGACCTCAGCCTTGCCCTTGTCATCGCGCGCGGCATCCAGAATGCGCCTGTGCTCGGATAGCTTGGCGTCGCTCATGGCCAGCTCCCGCTGCAGAACGTCGCGCTCGCGGCGCGTGGCGGCGATGCGCGCATGCAGCTCTGCCGCCTCAGCGCGCATGGGCTCAAGCTTGTCCTGCAGGGCTTCAATCTCGGTCTTCAGGCGGGCAATGCTCTCGTCATAAGACATCACGCCGCGGCTACGTCCCTGCAGCGTTCGTTCCAACTCGCCGATACGCACCAAGACCGCCTCGCGCTGGGAGTCGGTGTGCTCGATCTGCTGCGTAACGCTTGAAAACTGTATGCGGCGTTCGGTAAGTTCATGGCTAAGCGCATTGAAAACGCTTTCCAGATCCTGCAAAAGCGCTGATTTCTCAGCAATCTGCTCCAGCAACTGTGCCCGCTGACTGTTGAGTTCCTGCAGTTCAGAGGCCAGTGCGGCACGGGCTTCATCCTCGCCGCAAGTCTGAGCCGACAGCACGCTCAAGTCCTCGGCTATCTTGACCTTTCTGGCGGCGACACGCTCGACATCGCGCTTCAGCGACTGATACTCGCCTTCGGCCTGCGCTGCCTGGCGCCGGCTGGCATCCAGTTCCTGGCGTGTCTGATTAATGCCGAGTGTAAGCTCGCCGGAGCGCGCGTTGAGCTGTTCCAAACGCTGGCTGCTCGTGCTGATCTTTTTGTCAAGATCAGCCAGTTGCTCGTTAGTGTCAGCCACCAGCATGTGACGCGACAAAGGGCTGGAGACCTGGCTGTCCGGCATCCAGACCTCAGCGCAGCCGTTGGCATGGATCATCGCGCCCGCGCGGGTTACCACGCTACAGCCTGCGGGCAGCTCCGCAGGAACATCAGCAAGCGTCTCGGCGATAAATACCGAGCCCAGCAGACGCCGCGCCGAACTTTCAAAATCTCCTGTAACTTTAACATGATCCAGAAGCCGTGTAAGACCAGCGGGCGGCGCTGGCGATTCTTCCGAAGCAAGGTCGGCGGGCACCAGACGCGCGGCGGCCTGCTGGCCTTGCGCCAGCAGCAGGGCTAAGGTCTGCCGCATTGCCGCAGAGTCGCGCACGATCACCGCGTCCAGCCAAGAGCGCAATGCCGCCTCAAGCGCTAGGCGCAGATTAGAAGGCGCGTTAAACTTGTCTGCGAGCGGACCCAGCACAGTCTGTGCGCCGATACCTAGGGGGTTAGCCGGATCGAGCAACTGACGCGCTCCGTCCGCGAAATCATCGCTGGACTCGCTGCGGTCGCACAAAAGGTCGATCTGTGCCCGCTTGGCTGCGGCTTCAGAGCGCATACGCGAGTTCTCGTCCTGCAAGGCGCGCGCCTCAACTGTGGCTGCTTCACGCTCTTCCTCCAGAGTGTCGAGTCTGTCGCGCAGCCGTTCCGACTCTTCGCCGTGGCTATCCAGACGCGCCTTGACCTCGCCGCAAGTCGTCTCCAAACTGCCAAGGTGCTCATCGACCTGGGAGCGTTCCGATGCCAGCCGCTCGCGCTTGAGCAGTGCTTCGCGCTGGCGCTCCTCCATGGCGGACATGGTCTGCTGAATCTGGGCGACCCGCCTTTCGCACTCGACCGATTGCCGACGGCCTTCTTGCAGAGCGTTGCGAGCCTGGTCGATCTTGCTTTTGTGCTCGTCAAAACGAGTCTGCGCCTCCGCCATCTTGCCGCGCTCGGTCTCGACCGCCTGCTTCATCAGCAGGCGTTTCTGATCCAGCGACTCCAATTGCAGGCGGATCTGCTCGATCTGCTGCTGCGTCTCGGAAATTTCGCGGTTGTCACGTTCAGCCCAGGATCTATATTCGGCGATACGCTGTTCGTTGACCTTGATGACCTCCTGAGCCCGCAGATAGCGGTTGTCGGCCTGGGCAGCCTGCTCGGCCAGCGCGGCCACGCGCTGCTCGGTCTCGTGAATCAGCTCGTGTATGCGCGCCGATTCCGCCTCTGATTCCGCCACCGACTGCTGTTGCGACAGCAGGCGGTCGTTAAGTTCATGCAGCGAGACATCCAGTTCGCGGATGCGCACATCCAGCGCTGCCAACCGCTGCCGGGTCAGGAAAATATCCAAACCGCGCAGCTCATCGCGCAGGACTTTGTACCTGCGCGCCTTGCCCGCCTGGCGCTGCAGCGAGCCGATCTGGCGCTTGACCTCGCGGATCACGTCAGCCAGGCGCAGCAGGTTGGCCTCGGTCTGCTCGATCTTGCGCAAGGCCTCTTTGCGGTCGGCCTTGAACTTGGTGATGCCTGCGGCCTCTTCGAAGATTGTGCGGCGGTCTTCAGGCTTGGAGGAAAGCACCACATCGATCTGCCCCTGCGCCATCACCGAATACGAAGTGGTGCCGATGCCGGTGCCCATGAAGAGGCGCTGCACGTCCTTTAGACGGCAGAGGTTCTTGTTGATGAAATACTGTCCTTCGCCGGAACGGAAGACGCGGCGGCTGACGGTTACCTCGTCGAACTCGGAATCCAGAACACCTTCGCAATCCGCGAAAGTGATCGCAACCTCGGCCATGCCCAGGGGCTTGCGGGAGTCAGTGCCGCTGAAAACCACATCCGGCATCTTGGCGCAGCGCAGCGCGGTCGGGCGCTGTTCTCCTAGAACCCAGCGGATCGCGTCGGAAACATTACTTTTGCCGCATCCGTTGGGCCCGACGATCGCGATCATGCCGGGCTCGAACTGCAGCCTGGTTTTATCGGCAAAACTCTTAAACCCGTTGATTTCAATCTGTTTTAGATACACGGAAACCTCAAAAGCGTCATGCGCCGAACGGTTCTAACCCGCTCTCAAAAGAGGAATTTATTTAACATATCCCGCAGTTTATTGGAAGTCAAAACGCATATCCCGCAAAGGGTTGTCAGAGTATGCACGGGTGCCTCTATCTTGTTTTTCGCCCTTCACCTGTCTTCCGATACAGCAGTATGCCCGAGACTGCCACAAGCAGGCTCGCAAGAAGAAACCGTTTAAGCCGAGACTGGAAACTCCCGGCCACCAGATTCCGACTAATTATGGAGGCATCCGTTTCCTCGGTCAATTGCAGGCCCTTCTCATCCGCTGGCGTTGCGGTTTCTTGTGCGTTAAGGATGTCCTCCACGTGAACGACTCCACGTGTCAAACGATCCACCTGCTCGGGTTTTAACGCGAACAGCGTCTTCGCGCGCAACGAAGATTGCTCAAGCGCTTGTTGCTTTCCGGCCCGCTGCATCTCTGCGGCCCGGGAAGCGTGAAGCTCGTGGTCTGTCTTGGCCTGTAGTGCCGCCTCGGGAACGTCCTTCAGTTCAGACAAACCGAATGCCGGTAGTGTTGACAGCAATAGTATGCATGCCCCGTATCCGACGCGATAGGTGTCAAGTCTGCTCAAATTTGCACCTCCTGCCAGCCGATCACTTGCGGACGCGCTGGAGACAAAGGCAGTATTATATAGAAATCGATGCCGTCTGGGCTCTGCGACCCTAGCCGGATGTCCCAGTTAAAGCGGACGGAACCGCTGTAGATAATCGCCTCGTCCCGGCATATCATGGCGCCGTTGATCTGGCAGGCGCCGAGAGTGCCCATCACGGCATGGTTATTGTAAAGGATAGCGTCAATCCGGGTTATCGCGTTTCCCTGGGCTTTTTCCTGAACCACGTGGTCGCCAACAGAACTTTGGTAAAAACGCCGGTCCGATGTCCCTGTCGGCTCCCATTCTTTCTTCTTTGTGTTGTAAGTGTAGTCGACTTTCTGGCCCCCATCCGAAGCCGTGTAATCGCCGGGGAAAACCGTGCCGTAGCCGATTGAGGCGTCTGTCGGGTCGCAGGCATAGGCATTAACGAAAGGCGGCGTTATGTACCGCCGCACATTCGACATCCATGAAGACGAGGTGTAGTCGCCAAGCACGATATTTCCCTTGGCTGCAAGCCCGATCATGTCCTTGTCCGAATTCGCGCGGATTGTCTGGTTTGGGTTGTTGTCCGGTTTCGGCCAGTTTGGCGGCTTGTTGTAGACCACATCACCGGCAATGTAGATGTTCCTGCCGGCATAAATTGCCCCTTGGCCCCGTACTTCCCCTCTGATCACGACATCTCCGTTTACCACCACCGGCCCGTCAATTACGATGGGGTGGGTTGTGCCGTCCAAGATCAGGCATCCGGCATCGGCGCCGTTGGGAATTCCGGACGGGCCCGGACCGCTGTAACAGGCATCCACCAGAACTTGGCCCCGTTGTTGGATAGATGACCCGTAATTCTCGGCTAACTCTCTGTAGACATCCAGCTCGCCTAAAAACGGCATGGTGACGGGCTCTCCCATGGGCCGCAACTCTGAAGTTCCCTCATAGCCCATGGTCCAGACAGGCCCGTTCTGGCTAGTCGGGCTTGTCGGCCGCGCCCGTTGGTCGTTCGCCGTCCAATAGGCATTTTGCGATTGCGACCGTGCCGTTGAGATAATAACCCCCTCGGCTCCCAGTTCCTGATTGATGGCAGCATACCCGATTCCGTTGACCCAAGACTGCCCGTCCAGCAGCAGATCCCCGTTCGCGCGGATATCTCCGTTTGCCGTGACGCCGCCCCCTTGGAACCACCCGTAGTTGTTTACGAAATACGCATAATTGAAGACCGGCGAACGGCGCATCGCAAACTCGACCGTCTCTTCAATTGTTCTTGAAACTGTTATATCCGCAGCCGACACGCATACGGACGTGGCCTGTAAAGTCAGTCGCGCAAATTGCTGGACCGCTGTTGTCGGGGATCGCGACAGATCCGTCAACCGCACGGTCACTGAGCAACCGCTTATGCTTTCATCCAGCATAAACACATATGGTCTGCTGTCGCTGCCCACGCTCGTCTCTGAATAGGTGTTGAACCACAGCAACGGATCACGCATGGATGGGGTCGTTTGGTAAAACCGTCTAAATTCTTGATACACATCTGTGCTAGTCATCTCCAGTGCTGTTTGCGCGCTCAGGCGGCATCTGGAAGCGGCCAGATAAACACCGGCCGACCGTGTGGCGCTGCTGAAATAATGCAACGCCCCGCCGACAATGATGCCCACGACCAGCAGGCAGGAAACCACGGCAGGTAAAATGAAACCGCCGCGCTTAGTTGTGTTGTTCATATCGGGCACTCCTTCATCTGTTAAGGATTTGTGCAGGGAATTGATTCCGCTGCTCATATTTGCGTCCGTTAATCTCAATCGCGACATCCAGGTTGACCTCAATCGTGCCGTTGCTTGAAACCAGCGAGAAGACATCTTCGGACTGAACGAAAACCCTCCCTTTTGAAAGCCATCCCGCTCTGCCGCGGTCCATCGCGAATTTTTTGTTATTAGCCCGACGGATGCGGTTAGGCGGGCCTTTGGCCGGCTTAAACCTGAGGCTGCCCCCCCAGCGACCTTGATTGTCCTCAACCGTGATCTCGCTTTGACTGACATTCATCAGGCCGCCTTCGTCCGGGTTAAGATTGAAAAGCATCTTTTCCCGTAGTTCGCGAGAGTAAAGCGCCAATTCCATATCAGCCACGGCCGCTTCGCAAACCCGCAGAGAAGTGTGCAAAGCTACCGCCACCTGCGACATCACCAGCGCGGTGAGTGCCGTGGCCATCAGCACCTCGGTGTATGTGAAGCCGCCGGTGCTTTTGCGTCCGCTGGCTCGGCCCGGGATCCCGCGCATATCCCGGGCTGTGGCACAGACGGTGACTTCGCCTCTTTTTTCAACGGGCAGCACTTTCTGCCAATGGAAGAAATGTAAGCGCATTAAGTCAGCCCCTTCAAGGTGTGTTGCGGAATAAATTCCTGTCGATTGATCGGCGCTCCATCTGATAGATTGGAGCCGCACCGTTGGTGGGGTTGAGTCTGGCCCATCCACCGCCGGCCAACGGCCACTGGACGTCTGTCACGATAGTCCACTGCGAAGGTGGCGTTCCTCCCGAGGGCGCGATCCAATAAAACGCGCTTGCGCTCCGGTCTGAATACGACCACGCACTTGTCCGCTCAGGCGGCAGACTGAACCATTCTGCTATATTTGTCGACGCATTCTGCTCAAACCATTCCGTTTTTCGGTTGAACAAATCAAGCGCCAGATCATACGCGAAAGCGTCTGCCGCCAGCCTTCCCTTAACAAGGGCCGCATTCCTGCGGCAAAAAAATAACGCTTCCAGCATTACCATAAAGAGCAGTAGGGCCAGCGAGGAGGCAAACACGAACTCAACCAGGGTAAAACCACTTGCGGGCCTAGTTTTTCTTAGAGCAATCATCATATTGTCATGCATGCCAGATCCGTTCGCTTTGCGGCATTTGAAATTCTTTTATGCTGAAAAACTATCTTTAGAAAACTTTTTTCAAATACTGCCCTATAAAGGGCTTGAAGTCAAGAGCATGATGCTGAAAAAAATATAATCGGCTGCGGTTTCTCTTCTTTGCGTCGCACCCCGCTTGTGTTCATCAAAGAGTTTTTGTTTGCGGCAAGCGGCAGCATCGTCTAGAATCCGAATCTTTAACAAAGCATTTTAAGCGCCGGTGACTTGGAGACATGCGTGGCCGCATGACCGTGTCAGCCGACAACCCGTAAGGAGAACATCATGGCATATAAGATCACAGACAGTTGCGTGGCTTGCGGACTATGCAAGGACGCATGTCCGACCGAGGCGATCAGCGAAGGCGATCCGATTTATTCGATAGATCCGGACAAGTGCGTCGATTGCGGCGCGTGCGTGGGCGAGTGCCCGAATGAAGCGATCGTAGCCGGCTAATTGCAGCCGGGCGCGGTTCCGCCGTGGGTTGAATCCGCACCCGGTGTTTTTACCGCTTGTGCGTATACGCGGTAATTGATACTATTGCGAACGCTTTAAG
>JAQVQN010000125.1 GCA_028701555.1 Kiritimatiellia bacterium
TGGCCAGCAAATGCAGGCGCATGCCCTCCTCTGGTCGCGACAGCAACACGAGAGCGTTAGAGCCGGGCCGCCCTAGATCAAGGTGCGGCGACTGCTTGAAGACGATGTTGATGGCACTGCTGTTAGAGGCCATCCGCTTGCCAGACCTTAGATAAAAAGGCGTGCCGGACCAGCGAGGCGTGTCGATCCAGAGCTTGGCCGCCACAAAAGTTTCGGTGGTCGAACCCGCCGCGACACCCGGCTCTTCGCAGTAGGCGGGCATGTCTTGACCTGCGATATATTGGGCACGAACTATCGCGTTGCTTCGGTCATCGGCATCCAGAGGTCGTATGGCGCGGATGAGTTGAAGCTTACGGGCGTGGATCGAGTCCGCGTCGAAACGTTCCGGCGGCTCCATAGCCGTCAAGGCCAGCATTTCAATCATGTGGTTCTGAAACATGTCGCGCAGCAGCCCAGTATGATCAAAATAGGCGGCGCGCTGTTCGACCCCGATGGTTTCCGCCGCCGTGATCTGCACATGGTCGACATAGTGCGCGTTCCAGATCGGCTCGAACATGATGTTGGCGAACCGCATGACCATGATGTTCTGAATCGTCTCCTTGCCTAGATAATGGTCGATCCGGAAAAGCTGTTCCTCCTTGGCGACAGTCTTCAGAAAGGCGTCCAGCCGGCATGCGGACGCTGTATCCGCGCCGAACGGCTTTTCTAAAAGCAGATGCCGCCAGGGACCGCGGTCATGATCGTCCTCGCCGATCTGCCCAGTCTCGTCAAGCAGGGTTATGATCGGCTGATAGGATGAGGGCGGCACAGCGAGATAATAGAGGCGGTTAAGCGGCACAGGCGCATCAGTCTGCTGATCCATCGCATCCAGATATGCCGCAAGATCACGAAACGTAGATGGTTCAGCTATGTCGGCTTGCCGGTATGTGACGCGGGCCAGAAACGCAGCGCGTTCCTGCGGGTCAGCCTGTTGCAGAAAACCTGCCGCCAGATCGCGAAATGCCGCATCGGTCAGGCCGGAACGCCCGCACCCTACAATACGGGCAGCGTGGTGCAGCAGCCCGAGGCAGTGCAACTGGAAGAGCGACGGGAACAGCTTGCGCTTGGCAAGGTCGCCGGTGCCGCCAAACAACACGAGCACGCATGGCTCTGGCGCGACCTCTATGCAGAATGTGCCGACTGGCTTTTGATTTAACATATCCGATTGATAACGTAATCAAGTCGCAATGTCAACCTAACATCGGGTGCGATGCAACGCGACTAAGTAAAATCGCACCCCAAGACTTTGACAACATGCCCCTTTTATGCGAAACTGTGCGCCCTTGTAAGCAAGCCAGAGAAACTTATTTGTTAACAGGAGTTTAAACCTTTTATGAAACTGACGCATGAAACACTGACCGTTGCGGCCAACACCATCCGCGGCCTCGCCATGGACGGAGTCCAGACAGCCAAATCCGGACATCCCGGCGCCCCCATGGGCCTAGCCGACATCGCCACGGTGCTGTGGCTTAAGTACATGAAGCATGACCCGTCCGATTCGCAGTGGGCCGATCGCGACCGTTTCGTGCTCTCCGGCGGCCACGGTTCCATGCTGCTCTACAGCCTGCTTCACCTTGCCGGCTACAAATTGCCTCTGGCCGAATTGAAACGCTTCCGGCAGGTCGGCAGCCTCACTCCCGGACATCCCGAATTCGGCCACACCGACGGTGTCGAAACCACAACCGGCCCATTGGGGCAAGGCATAGCCAGTGCCATCGGCATGGCCATTGCCGAACGCATGGCCGCCGCCCGCTATAACACGTCGGACGCTTCGGTAGTCGACCACCGTACATGGATCTTCTGCGGCGACGGAGACCTGGAAGAGGGCATCAGCCACGAGGCCTGCTCCTTGGCCGGACATCTAAAGCTCGACCGGATCGTGCTATTCTACGATAGCAACGGCATTACCATCGAGGGCCATACCAGCCTCGCCTTGAGCGATGATCCCAAAAAACGCTTCCAAGCCTATAACTGGCATGTGCTGGAAATCGACGGCCATGACTTCGACCAGATCGACCGTGCCATACGCAAGGCCATGAAAGTCACCGGAAAACCGGTGATCATCATCTGTAAGACCCACATCGGCAAAGGCAGCCCCAACAAACAGGACACCCACGAAGCTCACGGCGCGCCTTTGGGTGAAGATGAGGTTCGTCTTACCAAACGCGCACTCGGCATGTCCGAAGACCAGTTCTTCCACGTACCCGAAGAGGTTTATGCGGTCTTCAGCGAAAGCGCAAAGAAAGGCAAGCGCGCCAACAACAAATGGCGCCGCCTTTTCAAAGAGTGGTCGCAAAAGAATCCCGCCCTCGCGGAACAGTGGCGGGCCACCCGCGAAGACCGTATCCCCGCGGATCTCGCCAGCCGTCTACCGTCCTTTGACCCAGCCAAGCCGATTGCAACCCGCAGCGCTTCGGGCATCGTGCTCAACGCCCTAGCTAAGGAACTGCCGCAGCTCGTCGGCGGCTCGGCCGATCTCGCACCCAGCAACATGACATGGCTGAAAGAGATGGGCGAAATAAAACCCGGCGACTTCTCGGGCCGCAACTTCCACTTCGGTGTGCGCGAGCTGGCCATGGCCGCGATCATGAACGGCATCCAGGTGCACGGCGGCTTCCGTATCTTCGGCGGCACCTTCTTCGTCTTCAGCGACTATTGCCGCCCGGCCATGCGCCTCGCGGCCCTGATGAAGCTGCCGGTGATCTATGTCTACACCCACGACAGCTTTTATGTCGGCGAAGACGGCCCCACACATGAGCCGGTCGAGCAGCTCGCGGCTTTGCGCTGCATGCCAAACATCACGGTCATCCGTCCCGCAGACCCCACAGAGACCGGCGCAGCCTGGGTGGCGGCACTGAAGAACAAGAGCGGACCGACAGCCCTGTTGCTGACACGCCAGAACATGAATGTCCTCGACCGCAGCCAGTATCCCGCTGCGGAAAATCTGGAGAAGGGTGCCTACACCCTGTGGCAAAACGGCTTAGGCACACCTGCCCTGACCATCATCGCCACCGGCTCGGAGGTCGAAATTGCACTGGCAGCAGCCAAGCAGCTCGGCGACGTGAATGTGCGTGTTGTCAGCATGCCTTCGCAAGACCTGTTCGAGAAGCAGAGCCAGACCTACCGCGCCAGCGTAATCGACCCGGCCTGCCGCCGTCGTCTAGTTGTCGAGGCCGGTGTCTCGTTCGGCTGGGGGCGCTACCTCGGCCCTGAAGGCGATATCATCGCCCTGGACACTTACGGCGCATCCGGTCCTTACAAGGAACTCGCGCGCACGTTCGGCTTCACCGCTGAAAATGTGCTGGCCAAAGCTCAAGCTCTGTTGTCACGCTGAACAGCGACTTTATCTAGCGACCGCAGCAGCCTCGGCCCTAAGTGACGGGTCGAGGCTGTATGCTGACCGGAAGTCCTGCCAAACGTGCGGACTGGATTCTGGTATCTGCCGCTTGATCTCCGCATAATCGACTTCGTCCAGCAGCGGGTCAACACGCGTTGTCCTGAACTGGTGCGGCACACCGCTAGCGGCCACCAGCGCCAGACTCTCTTGCACCGCGTTGATATCGCACTCGTCTGTGCCGGTCAACAAGCTGTATTGATGCCAAGGCGCTTTCACGTCCATGGCAATATAGTCCACAAGGCTTTCGGCGATCAGCAGTTTTAGGACAGCAGGACGCGTACCGTTGGTATCTAGCTTAACCGACAGCCCCAGCTCTTTGAGCCGAAGCATGAAACGCGGCAGATCAGCCTGCAACGTAGGTTCGCCGCCAGAGACCACCACCCCGCCCAGCAGCCTGCGGCGGCGGTCTACCACGTCCATAACCTCGTCTTCGGAGATAATTCCGGCTACGGTGCCGATCAACGGCAACAAGTGCCCGTTGTGGCACCACGGACACCGGAAATTGCACCCCTGCGTGAAAACCACCGCAGCCACCTGCCCCGGATAGTCACACAGGCTCAGCGGCACGAAGCCCGCAAGCTTCATTTTCCTGAAGTCTCCGCCACCCGGTAGGTCTTGCGCCGACTGAACTCGTGCTGTTTACCCTCGTTCCACTGCTCGATGGGCCGGATGTAACCCACCACACGCGAGTAGACCTCGGTCTTTTTGCCGCAGCTCGGGCACACATGCACCTCACCTGTCAGGTATCCGTGATCCTCACAGATGCTGAAGGTCGGCGTCAGCGTGAAATACGGCAGCCTATAGTTCTGGCACACCATGCGCACAAACGCTTTGACCGCCTGCGGATCGCTGACCGCCTCACCCACGAAAGTGTGGACAACCGTCCCGCCTGTGTACTTGGTCTGTATCTCGTCTTGCAGATCCAGCACATGCAGAATGTCGTCGCTGTAGTTCACGGGCAGCTGGGTCGAGTTGGAATAGAACGGCTCACCACCGTCACCGGCCGTGATGATCTCCGGATAAAGTTTTTTGTCCAGACGTGCCAGACGGTAGGTAGTGCCCTCGGCCGGCGTGGCCTCCAGATTATATAAGTTGCCGGTCTGTTCCTGGTAATCTGCCAGATGGCCCCGCATAAAGTCCATCACGCGCAGGGCGAACCCGCGCCCCTCCGCCGTGCCAATGTCCTTGCCGAAAAGATTCAGGCAGGCTTCGTTCAGACCAACCAGACCGATCGTCGAGAAATGGTTCTGCCAATACTTTTTGTAGCGCTCAGCAACATTGCGCAGGTAAAACTTGGTGTAAGGGTAAAGGTTCTGGTCTGTAAATTGCTCCAGCATCTTGCGCTTGATCTCTAAACTGTTACGCGCGATCGCCATCAGTCCTTCCAGACGCTCAAAAAACTCCTGCTCGTCCTTGGCTAGATGTCCTATGCGCGGCATGTTGATGGTCACCACGCCGATCGACCCGGTTTGCGGATTGGCGCCGAAAAGTCCGCCACCGCGCTTGTTTAGCTCGCGTTTGTCGAGGCGCAGACGACAGCACATCGAGCGCGCATCGTCCGGGCTCATGTCGGAATTCACAAAATTAGCAAAGTACGGGATCCCGTACTTGGCCGTCACCTCCCAAAGCCGCTCTATGCCCTTGTGTTCCCAATCAAACTCCTTGGAAATGTTGTAGGTCGGGATCGGGAAGGTGAAAACGCGGCCTTTGGCGTCTCCCTCGGTCATCACCTCTAGGAATGCGTTGTTGAACATGTCCATCTCAGCCTGGAACTCTGCATAGGTCTCGGGCTTGAGCTTGCCGCCGATAATCACATTCTCATTAGCCAGAGAGCCCGGCGGCTCCAGATCCATGGTCACATTCGTGAACGGCGTCTGGAACCCAACCCGCGTCGGCACGTTCACGTTGAAGATGAACTCCTGCAGGGCCTGCTTGACCTCTTTCGGCCCGAGTTTGTCGTAGCGGATGAACGGTGCCAGCAGCGTGTCAAAATTGGAGAAGGCCTGCGCGCCAGCCGCCTCGCCCTGCAACGTGTAGAAGAAGTTAACGATCTGCCCCAGTGCCGTGCGGAAATGCTTGGCCGGCAGGCTTTCGGCCTTGCCGGTCACACCCTTGAATCCGCTACGCAGGAGATCCTGCAAATCCCAGCCTACGCAGTATACGCTGATCAACCCGAGATCATGCAAGTGCAGCGCGCCGTTGTCATGCGCCTCGCGGATCTCCGCCGGATAGATCTTGTTAAGCCAATAAACCTTACTGACCTCGCTGGAGATGTAGTTGTTGAGCCCCTGCAGCGAATAGGCCATGTTGGAATTCTCGCGCACACGCCAGTCGGCCTTGCCCAGATAACTGTCAATCAGATCCATGTCCGCATTTTTGACCATCTCACGCATGCGGGCATGCTGATCACGGTAGATGATGTAGGCCTTGGCTGTGCGCCGGTGCGGGGAGTTAAGCAGCACCTCTTCAACAATGTCCTGAACCTTTTCGACTGTGACCTCCAGCGTATCGCTTAGCGAATGGATCAGAGTCACTACCTTCAAGGTCAACCGATTGGCCTCATCAGGTCCGAACTCACCCACCGCCTCGCCCGCCTTCAGGATGGCAACCATAATCTTACGCGCATCGAAAATCTCTTCCCTGCCATCACGCTTACGCATACGCAGCACCAGATCCGGCTGAACAAGCTGACTCATGACACCCCTCTCAAAATTAAAAACAAATTACCGCCATCACTGTCTAACGGCCCCTCCGTGCTCTGCGAAAAGCCAATTTGATATAACGAGGTTTTACTATATATAGATCGTAAATCATTTGCAACTACAAAATATTGTGTTTTCAGGTTCATTCCCCCTCGTATACGCACCGGACGGAGCAAGGCCATTCCAACTAATATGGGTACTGTGGTGATTGTATATCCACACACCATCCTTAAAGCCCTTTATGGCTTACTTCACCGTTTATTCCCGCGAGCACAGGTCAGCGATCTGACTTATTACACTTTCCACATTACCTAATCTACCCAAAACCCGAATAATTCGCTAATCTATAAGTTTTCAAGTTGCCAAAAGGAAAGCGGATCGTGAAAAATATTCATGTTCAGGCTCAGAAAGACCATATCTCTTCTCTCTGCACTGCCTCGCCGATCCAAGCCCTGACCGAGCTGGTTTGGAACGCCTTGGACGCAGATGCCTTTGATGTTAAGATCGATGTCATGCAAAACCCCCTCGGCGGCATAGAGACCATCCGAGTCACAGACGACGGACTGGGGATTAACGCTCTGCATGCCGAAAAGCACTTCGGTAACCTCGGCGGCTCATGGAAACGTGACAAGAACAAGACCCAGCTTTATGGACGCGTGCTGCACGGCAGCAAAGGCAAGGGGCGCTTCAAGGCTTTCGCTTTGGGCAATCGCGTGGAGTGGCGCACCACCATCCAGACCGAGAACGGCTTGCGCTCTTTCGTACTGACCGGCAAAGCTGAAGACCCTAGCCTGTTCACTTTGGATGAGGTCCCCTCACCTGGGCCGGCCGCAGGCACAGAAATCATGATCAGCGACATCAGAAACTCTCTGGGCACACTGCTGGATACCCCCTGGGCCGTCCAACAGATGGCCTCCAATTTCGCACT
>JAQVQN010000126.1 GCA_028701555.1 Kiritimatiellia bacterium
TCGCCTGCCGCCTGCCGCGCCAGAAAAGCCATGTGCGACCAGGCGATGATGGTAACGTCGTTGCCTTCATGTGTAAGCTTGGCGAACCCGAAAGGGATCGGCTGCGGCAAAGTGTCCTCGACCTCGAAACGCTGCGGATAAAGCAGCTTGTGCTCTAGGAACAGCACGGGATTGTCATCGCGGATGGCGGTCTGCAGCAGGCCGGAGGCGTCATGTGCGTTTGATGGCGCGGCGATTTTTATGCCGGGCACGCAGGCGAAGATGCGCTCCAGAGACTGGGAGTGGGTGGCACCGTAGCCGCGACCGCCGCCCGGCGGCGCACGCAGCACCAGCGGACAGCGCTGGCCGTAGATCGGAAAAAGTTTGGCGGCCATGTTGACGATCTGGTCCACGGCCAGCGTCATGAAGTCCATGAACATGAACTCGATGACCGGACGTTGGCCAGCGACCGCCGCACCGATGGCGATGCCGGTCAGTGCCTGTTCCGATATGGGTGTGTCGCGGATTCTTTCAGTCCCGAATTCTTCGATTAGGCCGCGCGTCACGCCGAACGCGCCGCCGTAGACGCCGATGTCCTCGCCCATGAGAAACACGGCGGGGTCACGCCGCATTTCGGCCGCGAGGGTTTCTTTTAGGATTTGTGTGAAGGTGACGGTTCTCATAGGGTTAATCTGGATGCAGGTTATGGGCAGCGATTTTTGATAAGGATAAAACCAAGCATTTATTCAGCGAAAAGAGAGTTAGTTAAAGATGCGGGGTCAGGCATTGGCGAGTTGTCGGCGAAAGTCACCGCAGCTTCGATTCTTGCCTTGGTAGTCAGCCGTGCTTTTTTGATGTCATCCTC
This sequence comes from Kiritimatiellia bacterium, assembly GCA_028701555.1. Lineage (GTDB taxonomy): Bacteria > Verrucomicrobiota > Kiritimatiellia > RFP12 > UBA1067 > JAQVQN01. The sequence goes on from JAQVQN010000126.1 coordinate 845, forward strand.
GGAAGCGGAGCCCGTTGCTTTAAGGGTTTCCTCCAGCCGCAGGATGGGGTCATGCTGCCACGCTTCATTTTCCTCCTCGCGGCTACGGTAAACCCGGGGGTCGCCTCTAGAGTGGCCAGAAAGACGGTAAGTGCGGCATTCCAGCAGGGCCGGGCCTTGACCTGCGCGGATTTCTTTAACCATGGCTGCGGCTGTCTCATAGACGGAATTGAGCTCATTGCCGTCAATGGTTCGACCTGGCATGCGGTAGGCGGCGGCGCGGTCAGCGATACGCTCTGAGGCGAGTCCTTTACGGGTGGAGGTTGACATGGCGTAGCCGTTGTTTTCAGCCACGTAGAGCACTGGCAGATCCCAGAGTGCGGCGATGTTGAGCGATTCGTGGAAAACGCCCTGATTGGAGGCTCCGTCGCCGAAGAAGCAGACCGTCACGCGGCCGGTTCCGCGCAGTTTGGCGTCGAGCGCAAGGCCAGTGGCGAAGGGTATGCTGCCGCCGGTGATGCCGTTTGCGCCGTAGAAGCCTATGGAGGTATCCATCATCATCTGGCTGCCGCCGCGTCCGCGCGAGTATCCGGTCTCGCGTCCGAATAGTTCGGCCATGGCGCGCCCCGGATCGGCACCGCGCGCCAGAAAATGTCCGTGGCCGCGGTGTGTAGTGGTCATGGCGTCATGCGGCTCCAGTGCTGCTGCGATGCCAACTGCGACAGCCTCCTGGCCGATGCAGGTATGGGCGGTGCCCATGATGCGGCCCTCCAGAAAAAGCTTTTCTATCGCCTCTTCAAAAAAGCGTATGGTCAGCATCATCTGATATGCTTGCAATGAATCCATCGATATGCCCCCCGGCTGCAATTTGCCACAAGCATAGCAGATTGCCTGTGTGGCAGGCAAGGGCGGGAGAGTGGCGAGCAACGATTGGTGAGTGGCGAATGGTGAGTGGCGATTACGGAGAAGATCGGCAGACGATATTTCGTTATCTGAGTAAGGCAATAAAAAAGCCCGGGGGAGTCCCGGGCTGAGGAAACGCAATGTCACAGTCAGCTACATCACACCAAGCCTTGCTCGATCATGGCTGTGGCGACTTTCATGAAGCCGGCGATATTGGCACCAACCACATAGTTGCCTTTGTTGCCGAACTCTTCGGCGCGGTCCCAGCACTGGCGGTGAATGTCGGTCATGATCATGTGCAGGCGTTTTTCGACCTCCTCGCGAGTCCAAGGCAGGCGCATTGAATTCTGGCTCATCTCCAGCCCAGAAGTGGCCACTCCGCCCGCGTTGGCGGCCTTGCCGGGGCCGTACATGATCTTGGCCGCGATGAAGGCTTCGACCGCTTCAGGCGTGGAAGGCATGTTTGCGCCCTCGGCCACCAGTGTGCAGCCGTTCTTCAGCAGTGTGGCGGCATCCTTGCCGTCGATCTCGTTCTGCGTGGCGGAGGGGAAGGCGCAGTCGCATTTGATGCCCCAAGGCTTCTGACCTTCCAGATAATCGCACTTGAAGTGGTCGGCGTAATCTTTAATGCGCCCGCGCTTTACGTTCTTAAGATCCATGACGAAAGCCAATTTCTCTGCGGTTATGCCTTCCTTGTCATAGATCGTGCCGGTCGAGTCAGAGAGTGACACGCACTTTGCTCCCAACTGGTTGAGCTTCTCGACCGTGTACTGGGCAACGTTGCCAGAGCCCGAGACGGCGCAAACCTTGCCGGAAAACGCTTCTCCGCGTTGTTTGAGCATCTCCTCGGCGAAGAAAACGCAGCCGTATCCTGTGGCTTCCGGGCGTATCAGCGAACCGCCCCAGGTCAAGCCCTTGCCGGTCAGCACGCCGGTGAACTCATTACGCAGGCGTTTGTATTCGCCGAACATGTAACCGATCTCGCGGCCGCCGACACCGATGTCACCAGCGGGCACGTCGGTTTGAGGGCCGATGTGGCGGAAAAGCTCCCGCATGAAAGACTGGCAGAAACGCATCACCTCGCGGTCGGATTTGCCCTTCGGGTCAAAATCCGCGCCGCCCTTGCCGCCGCCCATGGGCAGGGTGGTGAGGGAATTCTTGAAGATCTGTTCGAAACCCAGGAACTTTAGGATGCTCTGGTTGACAGAGGGGTGAAAGCGAAGGCCGCCTTTGTAAGGACCGATGGCGCTGCTGAACTCGATCCTGAAGCCGCGGTTTACGTGAAAGACACCTTTGTCGTCTTCCCAAGGCACACGGAATACGATCATGCGCTCAGGCTCTACAATACGCTCAAGGACGCGCTCTTTTTCCAAGATAGGACGGGCCTTTACCACTGGTTCCAGTGATTCAAGCACTTCTTCAACAGCCTGAAGGAATTCCGGCTCGTTGGCGTTCCTCGTCCTTACACTCTCCAGCACTTTCTTAACGTAACTCATTTTTGTCTCCTCCAAAGGTCTTCGTGACCGTTATGTAACCTTTATTAAGCAATCAACGTGCCGAAACATGAAATATGTGAAAAACCGTTGTTGTATGGCGATTCTGTGCAGTTACAGCGGAGGTTTTAGGTTAGGAGGCGACATTTTTGTAGCCCGAAATTGTATGTGACAACATAACTGTAGGATTGTTTTTTGTTTGCGAGGTAGACATGGACATAGGTTACCCACTAGAATCTTTAAAAAACAAGAAAGTGGAGGTTACGGATGAAGAACCGAGAGGCATACGCGCGTGTTGCGCTGGTGACGGGGGCGACTTCAGGCATAGGGGAGGCCACGGTCCGGAGATTTGTGGCAGCCGGGTTCGGCGTGACCGGGACTGGGCGCAACGCAGCCAAACTAGGGCAGCTTGAGGCTGAGCTGGGCAAGTCGTTCAAAGGCGTGGCTGGTGACATGGCGGCGGCCGAGACGGTTGAAAGGCTGTTCGCCGCGACGGCCGAGCGTTTCGGCAAGGCTCCTGACATCGTGGTGGCCAATGCCGGACGCGGGCTTGGCGGTTCGGTCAAGGATGCCGACCTGTCGCGGTTCGAGGGCATACTGAGGGTCAACGTGACCGGGACGCTGGCGCTGTTGCAGCGGGCCGCGCGCGAGATGCTGCCCCGGCAGGAGCGGGGCTATCCGGACACGGCTGCGGACATCGTGGTGGTGGGGTCGGTGGTGGGGCGGCATATATCGCCATTCAGTGCCGTTTACGGTGCCACGAAATTCGCAGCACACGCTTTGGCTGAGGGACTGCGCAGGGAACTGGGCCCCAAAGGCGTTCGCGTGACACTTGTGGAGCCGGGCATAACAGTCAGCGGGTTTCAGGATGCTGCCGGTTACAGCGATGCCATGGTGCAGAATTTCGAGGACAAGTTCGGCCCGCTGCTGGTGGCGGAGGATGTGGCGGACACGATACAATACGTTGTTAGCCTGCCGCCGCGTGTGCATGTCAGCGATATCATGGTGCGTCCGACGCGCCAAGATTACCCGTAGGTAGAGGGTTCAAGGCGCGCGGCTGGCGCCGCGCTGGTTCAAGGGTTTAATGCGCGCGGCCGTGGGCCGCGCTGGTTCAAACGTTTAAAGGTTCAAGGAGATTTATCATTAAGGCTTGTAACCCCAGACGCGGTAGAATGCCGCGCCGGTCTGGATGTCGGCATCGATGTAGACGTTCAGCGGCGGAGTGGACGGCAGGTTGTCGGCTATGTCGTGGAAAGGCTGTCCGAGCGAGTCGGAACGCTCAAGGAAATAGTAATATCCCGGCACACTGTTCCATGAAAGCCGCATGCCCTCCGTGCACGGCTCGACATTGACGGTCAGCGGTTCCAAGGTGTAAGTCGCGCCGCCGTGGTTGTTGCCGGTGCTGTATTCCGGCACTGCGCCGGCGCGGTTGACCACAGCCATGGCGTGGTATGTGGCTCTCACTTGCACGAAAGGCGCGCGCAGGTCGTTGAACTCGACCACGACGGTCTGCCCGGTGTTTAGGTTGCCTACGGCGATTGTGGCGTCCGGGGCTGTTGCTGGCGCGGCGGTGTATGTGTCGTTGCCGCTCCACAGTTCGATCGAGCCTGCGTCGCCCGGGATATCGCCCTCGTTAGCGACCCGGACTGCCGCCCGGAAGCGTGTGCCGGCCACGGTGGGCGAGGGAGTGATGTCCACGGCGCGGATCACGAAGTCAGCCTTGGCCCAAGCCGGGGGATTTTCAGGCTGCGGCGGGTTCTCAGTCTCTTCCGGTTCTGGGTCAGGCAGGACTACTACGCAGGTATCGGTGTCGCTGACGATATTACCGGTAGCGGTGGCGGCGACGGTCTCGGCGGTGTTGGTCACATCTGCGCCAATCGCCAATTCTTCGTCTGACAGATAGTATACCGCGCTAAAGGAATTGGTGTCCTCGGCGGCGGCGGCAAGCTCGGCCAGCGCACCGGTGACAGTAACCAGCGGGTCGTTGATCGTTACATTATACAGCGGCACGTTGCCGGTGTTCTCGACCGTGAACGAGTAAGTTATGCGCGGCGGCGTGTCTTCGGGTTCGTCTCCGGTGCAGATGACACCGGTGAAATAGTAATTGTGGAACTCAAAGCCGTTGGTTGTGACCACATCGCCGCCGAAAACAGCGCGTCCGTCGATGGAACCGCCGGAGAAGGCGGCATCTGCGTGCAGGGCCATGACAGAAGCAGTGTGTTTAAAACCTGCTGTTGCCACTGTCGTGGCATTGACGTAATTAATCAGCACGTTTTCGTGGCTGGTTCCCGAAACGTTCATGCTGCTGTTGGTGATGCCCACGAACTCGCCTGAGACATTGACCAGCACGGTGGAATTGGAAGGTGCTGTGATAAAGATACCGCGGGATTGTCCGTTCCAGATTGAAGTTTCGAGGTTGAACACGTTCAGTACCGGATCATCTGCGACAAGATCCAGTTGCCAAGTTGATGAGTCTACGCTGACCACTCCGCGGTTTGCCAGACAAGCGTAAAGAGCGCTGCGGTCTGCTAGTTTTGCGCGTAAATAGTCAAAGGTCATGCCACTGCCGTCTGACGGCACATTGCCGTCATTGCGAAAGGTCACTGGCGTAACTTTACGGAGCAGGTTGCCGTTTGACATCCAGCGAGCCAGTCCGGTGCGCTCGCCGCCGTAAACGATATTTCCGTTCACGCCCCAGGCACCATCGTTCAGGTTGCCGCCCACGATGAAAATGTCTGTTGCACCGCCGAAATAGTCGGGCAGCGGATGGCCGTCAATGACAATACCGACGCTGTAGTTCATAGGTATTCCGGCGTTGCCGCCTACAGCCAGCCGGCCATCGGTGTCGCCGCCGGAGGCGGTGAAGTCGCCGAAGATCAGCGCATTGAAGTCATGGGCCGGCCCGAAGACAGTGCAGAAGGCCCAAGGGTCGGTTGTGCCTGGATGGAATACGCCGGTCTTGGTCAGCTTGATAGAGGCCGTGCTCAATATCAACCCGGCGTCAATATCGCGGATGTTTGTCGCGGACGGCAGGGTAAAGATCCCGCTGTCGCCGGTGAGCGGATCGGCGTCGCTGTCCGTCTGGAAATCCTCGCCCGCTTCCACGAAAGTGAAGAGATAACCGGCGGGCAGATCAAAGCGGATGCGGTAATCGCCGTCCACAAGGTCGTCGAACAGATAGAGTCCGTCAGCGTCGGTAACGGTCTGTTCCAAAAGGTCACCGTTGGCGGCGAGAAGGTAGACCGTTACACCTTGCACACCGGTCTCGCCGTTGTCCTGGATGCCGTTGCCGTTGGCGTCCAGCCAGACATAGTCGCCCACGGAAGAGAGCTGAGGGCCAGCGCACTCTTGGTCAGGGCCGCATAAATAACCGGAGTTGAAACCCTTGCCAGCCTTGAGAGCCACCTGCATGGGGGCAGAAGCGTAGTTGCCGTTGACTGTGAAATAATAATGCCGCGTGGAATTATCGTTGAAGCCGAGGTCGAATTTGAGTCCGATTACACCGGTGGTGGGGTCGCCCTTCGGCGTGCCTGGGAAGCTGCCAGGCTCAGGCTTGCCTGCCTTGTACATGCGTGAATTGTAGTCGGTGCCGTTCCACATGCCCGCGTCCAGGATAAGTATTTCATCGCACATCATTGCGAAAGTCACGTGGCTGATGGCGGGTTTTGTTCCGGAGGTGAACGAGTAGAACCATGTCGATTGGCCGGGGGCGGGG
>JAQVQN010000127.1 GCA_028701555.1 Kiritimatiellia bacterium
GCGGCTCTTGCATGCCCAACCCCTTTGCATGATTGTGACATTCCGCTGAACTTACAGGCACAACATGGCAAATTTAACAAGGAATCAACCCTCATATGCAAATGACTGCCGACCAACTGCGCGACAACTACCTGAAATTCTTTGAATCAAAGGGCCACAAGATCATCTCCGGCGCTTCTCTGATCCCCGAGAACGATCCGACCGTGCTCTTCACCACCGCAGGCATGCACCCGCTCGTGCCATACCTGCTCGGCGAAAAACACCCCTCCGGCACACGCCTGACCGATGTGCAAAAATGCGTCCGCACCGGCGACATCGACGCCGTCGGCGACACCTGCCACCTCACCTTCTTCGAGATGCTCGGCAACTGGTCGCTCGGCGACTATTTCAAAAAGGAGGCGATCGAGTGGTCTTTCGAGTTCCTTACCCGCCATCTTGGCTTCGCTCCGGAGCAGATCAGCGTCACGGTCTTCCAGGGCGAGGACAACATACCGCGCGATGATGAGTCGTCCGCCATCTGGCGCAGCCTCGGCATTCCAGACTCGCGCATTCACGCGCTGCCCAAAGAGGACAACTGGTGGGGCCCGGCCGGCGCCACCGGGCCTTGCGGCCCCGACACCGAGATGTTCATCGACAACGGCCAGCCCGCCTGCGGCGCGGAGTGCCGCCCCGGCTGTCGCTGCGGCAAGTATGTCGAGATCTGGAACGATGTCTTCATGCAGTACAACAAAACCGCCGAAGGTGCCTACGAGCCGCTTAAGCAACACAACGTCGACACCGGCATGGGCGTCGAACGCACCATCTGCATGCTGAACGGATATGCCACGGTCTACGAGACCGAGCTGTTCGCGCCCCTCATGGCCAAGATCAAGGAACTTTCCGCAGCGCGACCTGAAAACCCGGACAGCGCCGTGCGGGCCGAACGCATCATCGCCGACCACATGCGCACATCGGTCTTTATCCTCGGCGACCCCAAAGGCGGAGTCAAGCCCGGCAACGTCGGAGCCAATTACGTTCTGCGCCGCCTGATCCGGCGTTCCGTGCGTTACGCCAAGATGCTGGGCATCGCACCAGGCTACACCCGCTCCTTGGCTGAGATCGTAATCGACAACTACAAGCATGTCTACCCGGAGCTTGACCGCAACCGCCAAACCATCATCGACGAACTAACCGCCGAGGAGGAGCGTTTTGAAAAGACGCTTACTGCCGGTCAGCGCGAATTCGACAAGGTGGCATCAGCCCTCACGCAGCACGGCCAAACCGTCCTCTCCGGCCGCACCGCCTTCAAACTCTACGACACCTACGGCTTCCCGCTGGATTTCACCAGAGAGCTTGCCGAGGAACAGGGGCTGTCTGTTGATGTCAACGGCTATGACGCGGCTTTCAAAAAGCACCAGGAGCTTTCCAAGCAGGGTGACGCCAACTTCAAAGGCGGTCTGGCCGACAACTCGGCCGTGACCACCCGCCTGCACACCGCCACCCACCTGCTCCACAAGGCGCTTCAGATTGTACTCGGACCGCACGCCTTGCAGAAGGGGTCCAACATCACACCCGAACGTCTACGCTTCGATTTCGCCCATCCGGAAAAAATGACCACGGAACAGATCAGCCAGGTCGAGGAGATTGTCAACGAGCAGATCAAGCGCGGCCTGCCTGTCACCGTGACCGCAATGACACTCGAAGATGCCAAGGCCAAGGGAGCTACCGCCCTTTTCGCCGCGAAATACGATGAACAGGTCAAGGTCTACGCCGCCGGTGATTTCTCTATGGAAGTCTGCGGCGGCCCGCATGTCGAGAACACCGGCGAACTAGGCGGTTTCAAAATACTGAAGGAAGAGTCATCATCCGCAGGTGTGCGCCGCATCAAAGCCGTGATCACCAACAAAGGCTAATTTCAGGTTTCCTGATATCGCCTGAAAATAACTGGGTGTCTTTCATTAATTTTCCTGCCAGTTAAGACAAGTGCGCCTGCCTGTTTCTGCATAACGAACCTTTTGGGTTTTCGAACCATCAAGGATCACAGGCAACTTATGGCAAAGCTGTCATTCATACTTTGCAAGATGACTTCTGGAAAACAGGCGATTTCCATTTGCTTGATTGTTGCTGCCTTGCACAGCCTCAACCTAGCTGGCGCAGAAAACAGCCCGTTGCCGCCTGCGCTAGCCGACCGCTATACCGTCAGGCGCTGGACACTTGACGACGGGCTGCCCGACAGCCAAATCTGCGGAGTGGCACCCGGAAATGACGGAGGTCTTTGGCTCGTTACACCCCGTTTTCTCGTCAGGTTCGACGGTAACACTTTTACCTCCATGAGCATGCCCGAGCAAACTCTGCAAGGCCTTAACGAGAGTCTGTTTATCGACAGCAGCGGCGGCGTGTGGGTGTATGGACATAATGGAGCCTTCCGGTATCATGAAAAAACCGGATGGCAGAACTTGAACGGCTTGGTGCCGCCTGGACGCGTAACCGGCATCGCAGAAGCTCCGGAAGACGTTTTATTCATAGCGCATCGCGACGGTGTCTATGCTTTGAAGAACGGAAGTATCAGACTTGTTCTGCCCGAATCCGAACTGCTCTCGGACGGGGTCGGCACAATCCGAAATATCGCTTCCGCCGATGACAAGACGCTGTTGATCGACACCGGAGAGACCATTTACGCATGGAATATAACCCCGGACAAAAAGTTTTCGCTGAATGCCGCTATGCGGGCGACTGTCCTGCTCACTAACACCGCAAGCAAGCAGCCCTTGGCTTACGCGAATTCCAGGTGCATGCGGTTTAAAGAGGGTCGGTGGCAACCACTGCCTGAAATCCGACCTGTCAAGCCGCGCTCTTATCTTGAGCTGCCTGACGGCTCGCTGTGGATCGGCCATGATGCCGGCATCGATGTCTTTGACGGTTCTGACTGGCAAACACAGACACAAAGCGTTCTTTATGGGCCTGCTAGCGTTCTGTCCATGGCCATCGACAAGGAAAGCAACATCTGGATAGCCACAACAGAAGGCTTAATGCGCTTACGGCGGCGAGTCTTGTACGGCGTTCCGCTCGATGGCAGCGCTGATAGTGCTAAAATTTCTGTCTTGTGGGTTGAGAACAAAAACCGCTTGTGGGCCGGGCTGTTGCCGGGTGGCTTAGCCATGGGTGATGCCGATGGACTGGAACCACTGCTGGTGCCGCCTGATTTTTCAGATGTGGCGCTGAACGCTCTTTACCGTGAAAAAAACGGCAAGCTGTGGTGCGGAGGTTCTGGCGGCAGCCTATGGACTTTGCAGAATCAAAGCCTGCAAAGGATCGAAGGCGTTTACGCGGAAGGCGTCCGAGCCATCACGGGCAGAGGCGATGTTCCTACATGGGTTGCGACACGTCGCGGACTTCTGATGTATAATCTGGAGAAAAACCGCCTGGTCGAAATGGCGTGGCCCATGGATCCTGTGCTGGCGCTATGGCTGGATAATGACAAAACTTTATGGGTAGCCCATGAAAGCCGCGGTTTGGCGGCGTTTGGCTCGGAAAGCAACACAAATGAACGCTTTTACGAAACTATACATCCAATCCGGACAATCCGCACGCTATACCGCGACCGAGACAATATTCTGTGGGTCGGAGGCATTGCCGGCTTGGCGCGTCTGAATGGCGAGAGTGCTTTTATTTTCAGGAATACGCACGGCCTTTGGAATGAGTCGATACGGCAGGTCTCGGAGGATAACAAGGGTTTTCTGTGGCTGGGCAGCGCCGAAGGCATTATGCGTGTCGCAAAACGCGATTTCGCAGAAGTCGCAGATGGCCTTAAACGACATCTTTCAGTCAGGATCTTCGGCGCAGAGGCTGGCATGGATAACGAGTCATGCTCGGGCGGGGTCTTCTTCCCTTTCGGTGAACCGCCATGCGAAAGACTTTGGTTCCCCACCGCCGGTGGCTTGCTAACCATCGATACACAAAGCCTTCCGGCGCGACGCCCTGCCGCAAAAATTGAGTTTGTCTCGATTGAACCCGGGGTTTATGTCGAACTGGCGCACACGTTAGACAGGTTTATCCGCCGCGAGACAGCACCCGCCGGCAACCCCCGGGAAATCCTCATCAAGTATACCGCGCTCGATTTTGCCACTCCGGAACGCGTGCGTTTCCTGCATAGACTTACCGGACCGGTCACTCAGGAATCCGGACTGACCGAAGAACGCCAAGTTGTGTTCTCACGATTGCCGCCGGGCAACTACAAGTTTACTCTGAATGCGTGCAACGGTGACGGTGTCTGGTGCCCCGAAAGCGCTGCAATCTACTGGTCCGTGAAACCGTTTTTTTGGGAAACAGGCGCCTTCCGATTAATCACCGTCTTGCTGTGCGGCGGTATCCTGGTGATTATTGTTCGAACCAATGAACGTAAGCGCTCGCGGCTGAAAATTGAGGCGGCCGAACGCGAGCAGAGCCTAGAACGTGAACGAGCGCGCATAGCCCGCGATCTGCATGACGAGATAGGCGCAAAACTAACGCGTCTTTCCCTTTTAGGGACTATGGTATCAGAAGACTCGCAGCATGACGAATCGTTGCGCTGCCAGATTGACGAGATGGCCGAGTCCGCGCGCGAAACACACCGCGCCTTCGATGAGATCGTATGGTCTGTGAGCCCGCGCAACGACACAGTCAAGAGCCTGTCGCACTACATATGCAAATACGCTGAGGATTTTTTCTCCAGTACGCCGGTTGCCTGTTCCTACGACCTCCAAGAAACAATGCGCGACAACCCGATAGACCCGCAAAGACGGCACCATTTCTTTCTGTCCGTCAAGGAGTGCTTAAACAACATCCTCAAACATTCCGGCGCGACAAAAGTTAGTATCAGTATCAGGCAAATGGAAAACAACCTGGTTGTCGAGGTGGCTGACAACGGCTGCGGCTTTGCCCCTCAGGATGTCGGACGTCACGGCAACGGCCTGCTCAATATGCGGGAGCGGATGCGCACTCTGGGGGGTGCATTCGAAATCAATAGCTCTGAGGGCCAGGGCGCAACCCTTAAATTCGCTATGCCAATATAGGAGATAAGCATGACCTGTAAAGAGCAGACAGCCGTCCCTTGTATAGGGCCAACCGTTGAGGAAACCAATATCCGTGTGGCGGTCGTTGAAGACGACGCGAAACTCCGCCAGACCTTGATGACGTTCATAAACCGCAGCCCCGGCATGTGCTGCGTGGCCGGATACGCTTCCGCAGAGGATGCGCTAAAGGGACTGCCGCATCATCAACCTGATGTAGTCCTTATGGACATACGCCTGCCGGGCATGAGCGGTGTCGATTGCGTAAGCCGCCTGCGCAGGCTTCTCCCGGAGACAAAACCCGTGATGCTGACCGCCTACGAGGATGCCGATGAAATTTTTCGATCCCTAACAATCGGTGCCTTCGGCTACCTGCTGAAAAGCGTTGATCCGCAACGCCTGCGTGACGCGATCAGGGAAGCCTATCATGGCGGCTCGCCGATTTCGGGCAGCGTTGCGCGTAAACTGGTAGACTTCTTTCAGCATAACACCGGGACTTCCCAGGAATCAGAATCTTTATCCTCACTCTCCTCGCGTGAATTAGACATCCTGCGCTTGCTGTCCAAAGGTTCCGCCTATAAACAAATCGCCGCTGAACTCGATATTTCTCTAAACACAATACGGACACATATAAAACGCATTTACGAAAAACTGCATGTGCACAGTCGCATCGAGGCGATCAGGATGCTACAGAGCAACAATCCCGCAGCCCGCTAGCTTGTCACATCAAGATGTGACAAGACAGTATCTTAAACTTCCTTTATAGTGATTGCGTTAGCTGGGATATTTCTGCCCGGTATTAATGCCGGTATTACACGCAAACTTATAAAGGAGTGAGTAATGAAACCGCAAACAGCACGATTGGCATGTGCGGCATTTTTATGCCTGTTCTTTTCAGCAGTCAGATCATACGCATCTGTAATTTACAAGGCGGACAATGACCTGCCTTTGAATGATCCCCTTAGCTGGGAGGGCGCATCGCTGCCCGGCGCAACGGACATCGCTGTCTTTGACGAACGTGTGACGGCGAACCGACTGAACTTCCAATTGACCGGCGATCTGTCAGTTCAAGGACTGCTCGCCACGAACACGGCCGCAGGACAACCCGTTTCCTCGGCAACCTTAAACATCGGCACCAACGGTACGGATACAGCCACCTTGACGATCGGTAACAGCGGTGTGCGCCTCAGTAATTCCGGGCTGGCGCTCACATTCAACCTGCCGCTGGCGTTGAGCGATAGCCAAATTTGGGATGCCGCAAGCAACATGCTTTCCTTCAGCGACACCGTGAACGGCACTGCGGACTGGACCATGGCAGGCACCAGCGGCATCTATTGGAACGTGGCTTCAGGATACAACGGAAATCTCGCGATACCGAACGCCGCAGCACCCAGCATCTGCCGCTTTTCACAAGCCGGACAAATCGCGAAATCTTTCTCGCTCTCCGGCCCGAGCACAGCGATCCGCATTGAAATGTCGTTCCCTGGAACTGTAGATTGGTCCACGCTTTTCGCTGACCGCTCCGCCTATGTCACCAACCCGCTCGTCACCGTCGCCAACGGTGCCACCCTGAATTTCGCGGACAGCGACCTCTTCTCTTTCCCCGGCGGACGTTTCGTATTGGATAACGGAAACGCGAGCCAGACCGGCGGCACCCTCAGCGGCAGGGAATTGCAGATCGGATATCAAGATTTCAACTGCTTGTACACGTTGGGCGGAGGCAGCATCTCGCTGGATTATTACCTTGTTCTGGGCAATAAAATAAACTCGCTGTCTGCCTCGCAGATATTCCGTCAGAATGGCGGCACAGTGACGACTCCGATTGTCGGCATCGGACATGCGGCTTTCTCGTACCAAGGCGTGTCTACCTACGAGATGAATAACGGCATTTTATACGCCTGCAAA
>JAQVQN010000128.1 GCA_028701555.1 Kiritimatiellia bacterium
AATGTAATTCAGGAGCCCAAACTGGGCTTCCGTCAGGCGGGTAACAAATTCGCCGGACACATCAATTTTCTGAGGTCGCTTTACCATAATACAAGGCATTATCACCCAAAGGTGCTTTTAAATATTATAGGCCTATCCCTGCAAAACTTAACGTGCTTTTTTTAAAAAAGACAAAACTTACCGAAAATTACAGTTTTTGCTTCACTATACGGGCAGAATAAACCCGTGATATCGCTTAAATAGCAAACCCTAATTAATAATAAATCTTACGTTTCGCTGTATATAAATGGTGCTCGGGGGGGGACTCGAACCCCCACGCCTTTCGGCATATGCCCCTCAAACATACGTGTCTGCCATTCCACCACCCGAGCGCAAAACAGGCGTTAATTTATAATATGCGTGTGCCATATGGCAAGAGCAAAGGAGGTTCTAAAAAAAATGGATACAATCAACTAGCGAAAAATACGTATGTCCATCTCGGCGGAAGTGTGGATACATAGATATTTTCAAGGCGCACATGTGCCCAGGCGCAGCACCGGAAGGATCTCCTGACGCAGGGTGGTGTCGAGATCGAACAGCGCGAAGCCGGGACATCCCGCCCGCCGTGCCGCCTGTATCTGGTCAATCACCTGCGCCGCGTCCAGCCTGCTCTCGGACGCTGTAACCCCGATGCCCGGCACTATGCGCAGCGCCTGCTGCCGTGTGCGGGTCTGCTGCGACAGCCACTCGTTGAAGCGGCTCAAATCTTCGGTGTAGTTCATCGGCGTCACATAGTCCACAAGACCGATATTGATCCAAGACTCCCAATCCTGCCCCACCGCGTGCAGGCACGACGGGTATTTGCCGTACACTGCGGCGGTCATCATTTTGCCCGGCGCATCGCGTCGCATCACGCGGCGCGCGGACTGCACAAAATCCGAAACCTGTTCCGCGCGCCACTGGATGAACAGATTGCGCAGCGCGCCGCTCTTGACATCCTCCGGCCAATCAGCCGCGCGCCGCCCGGTGGCCTTTTCAAAACGGGCCTTTACCGTCGGGCCCAGACTCGAAGCGTAGTCCGGATAACGCACGAAATCGAGATGCACCCCGTCCACGCTGTATTTCACAGCCATCTCTCGCACAGCCACCACAAGATACGACCTGACTTCCGGCACGGCCGGATCAAGCCAAGAGCGAGGAGAACCGTCGGGATTGGTCAGCAGCCAGCCGCGCTGCCTGAAAATATCTATGCGCGCCGTGGTCGCCCCTTCCGTCGAGAAACACAACAGCCAAGCGTGGACACGCAAGCCGAAAGGTTTTGCCGCAGCCACGCAAGCGGCGAGCTGGTCGCCCTGCTCTTCGAAAACGCGCGAACGCGGCAGCACCCCGCTGGCGTAATGCGCGAAAGCAGCCCCCGCCACATTGACGTAGATGTCCGTGAAGCCAGCGTCTTTCAGCATGCGGCAGGTCCGCGGCCACTCGCCCGGATACAGGCCCATGCCCGAATGATCCCACACCGCCCTGATCTCTCCTTTGCGCGAAGGTTGCAGCATCCCGTAGACCTCGTACATCCTGATGCGCAGATCGTTGGCCGCCTCCCATGCGTCGCGCCCCTTGCCTGCGGCCAGCAGTCCGGCGCACGCTTGATCCTTACGCTGCAAACCCTGTGCGGCTGACAAAGCGGCAGAACGCCTGCCCGCGTCAGCTAGCTTGCCTGCCGCCGCCGACATGCCCGGTATGCCGCCGTCCACTCTACGCGCCTTACGCAAAACACTCGAAGCCGCCGGGCTCCAGAGTGTCTGGTCGTGAGCCCCTGCCAAAGCCAACAGCAGCCGTCCCTTCGCATCCGAATCACCATCCGCCAACAGAACATGGGTCATCCAATAGCCGCCTGGCGAAGCCAGCCAGGCGGCATCGGCAGTACGTCGCCCCTGACGGTCGTACCACCAAGCCAGCACATGCGACCTCCCCGGCAGCGGCTCTACCATGAAAAGGTTAGACGAGGTCTGAATAATCGACTCCGGCACACCGCGCGGCCGCGATTCGACAAACCGCATCATTGACCAGCGCCCGTCCGTGCTGCCTTTTTGGTAGCCGACGGTCTTCATGCCCATCAGCGTGGCCAGTTCCTGCGAAGATGAATAAAAGACCACCAGCTTACCGCCGCGCCCCACGAACTCCGTCAGAGCATCCATTTGCGCGCGGTCAGGCTGGGCCACGTAAACCAAGGCCGCCACCCGCTTGCCTGCCAGCGCGCGAGACAGATCGGTGTCATCCGACAAAGACGCTTCCACGCCGGACTCGCGGTACCAGCGTTCCACATGCAACGCCAAAGACTGCGCAAAGCGACGCTCGCCGATTGCCACGGATTTGTGCCCTTGGATCACGGCGACCGGCGCTGCCATAAGGTGCGCCGAAACCGACAGCAAAACCAATACCAGAAAAGCTCGCCTCATCCTGCCCCCCTCAAATGGCGAGCATAGTACCGTTTTTACCGCGCCCTTGCCCAACCAAAAAGACATCGACAGCCCATCGATCACACCTCCCAGTCCGCGCACGCGAGCCAGGCCTGGGCCAGCACGGTCTTGGGAAGTTGGCGGTTCAGGGCAAAAAAATGGTGGCAAGGGTCGGGATCGAACCGACGACACGCGAATTTTCAGTCCGCTGCTCTACCAACTGAGCTACCTCGCCACAAAAGACGCATGCCCTTTCAGGCAAAAACGTGCGCTTAATTTAGAAAATCATGCCGCGCCTGTCAATGCCGTTTGTTAGAACACCGATAATTTTACTCGGGGCGTCCGTCCGCCATTTGCTAATTGCCCATGTCGGCATGCGCCGTTATACTTAAACTCGTTTTTTGAGAAAGGTTCTTACCATGTCATATCTTGAACGTATTTTCTCTAACCCGGACAACCATAAGTTGGATGTCGAGGTTCTGGGCAAGTGCAAAATCGAGTCGCCGATACGCAACCGCGAGTTCATCGACGACAATGAACGCATATTGATCACCGAAAACGCCTCGATCCTCAAACAGATTACCGACAGCATGAAGGCCCCTCCTTCATTTGAACGCGCCGGGCCGCACCAGAAGATTTTCCACGACCCTTCCTGGAGCCGTGTCGGCATCGTCACCGCAGGCGGTCTCTGTCCGGGACTCAACCATGTCATCAAAGGACTGGTCGAGATCTTAATGTTCGACTACGGCATCAAAACCATCTACGGCATACGCTACGGCTACGCCGGACTGATCGCGCGCTTCGGCTACAAACCGATCATGCTGGATACCGACAACGTGGACACGATCCACGAGCACGGCGGCACGATGCTGGGCTCGTCGCGCGGCCAGCAGGATACCGACGAGATCGTCGACACCCTGGCGCGCATGAACATCAACCTGCTTTTCTGCATCGGCGGGGACGGTTCCCTGCGCTGCGCCCGCGACATTGCCGATGAGTGCAAGCGGCGCAAGCTGTCGATTAGCGTCATCGGCATACCTAAAACAATCGACAACGATCTGCACTTCGTGGGCCGCAGCTTCGGCTTCGAAACCGCAGTGGCCGAAGCCACCCAGATCATCAAGGCCGCCCACACCGAGGCCAAGGGCACCTTCAACGGCATCGGCCTGGTCAAACTGATGGGCCGCGATTCGGGTTTCATTGCGGCCTACGCGACCCTCGCCAACCCAGTCGTCAACATCTGCCTGATCCCGGAGATGGATTTCGAGATGGACGGGCCGCACGGGCTGCTTTCCGCGCTGACTTGCCGCTTCGAGCGGTTTAAGGACCATGCCGTGATCGTGGTGGCCGAAGGCGCCGGTCAACGACACATCAATGATTCCGACGTGCAAAAGGATCTTTCCGGCAATGTTCTCAAAAAGGACATCGGCGAATACCTGCGCCAACGCATCACCGACCACTTCAAGCAGAGCAAGATGATCGCCTCCGTGAAGTACTTCGACCCCAGCTATACCGTCCGCAGCGTACCTGCCAAGGGCACCGACGCGATCCGCTGCTACATGCTGGCGCGTAACGCCGTGCATGCCGCCATGGCCGGGCGAACCAACTGCGTGGTCGGCAACCAGGGCGACTGGTATACGCTGGTACCGATCAGGATGGCAACCATCGAACGGCAGAAGGTCAACCTCAACAGCGACCTCTGGCGCGCCGTGCTGGACGCTACCGGCCAGACACTCTATTTCGAGGGCGGCAAAAACGGATGCCACTCTAACAACGGGACAATACCTTGAACGACACCCCCGCAACAAACGAGAAACGCTGTGCCGTTGTCGGCATTGTCGGCCGCACCAACTCCGGCAAATCCACGCTGCTTAACCGCATCGTCGGCGAGAAAGTCAGCATCGTCAGCCCGGTGGCCCAGACCACCCGCAACACCGTGCGCGGCATCCTGACCGAGCCGCGCGGACAACTGGTCTTCATCGACACGCCCGGCTTGCACAAGTCGGAAAGCACGCTGGGCACACTGATGAACCGCATGGCGCGCCAGGCCTCGGCCGGCGTCGACATCCTGATGGTGGTTTTCGACGGCGGCGAGCGGCCGCATCTCGAAGACGACGGCTGGATGCGGCGCTCTCTCTTTGCCGAACAACCGGTTCTCTTTCTGCTCAACAAGAATGACTGCAATCCTTTTTACGAAGCCGCCTTCAAGGACATGTGGGCTGCCATCCAGTCCGAGAAACAAATTAACCGCGAAGTGACCTGGATCAAAACTTCGGCTATCAAGGCCTCCGGAACGGCTGAACTCATGCAGCAGCTTTTCGACTTGGCCAAACCTTCGCCGGAATATCTGTTCCCTGAAGATGTCGTTACCGACTATCCGCGCAAACTGGCGATCGCGGATGTGATACGCGAAAAATTCCTCGCCCGCCTGCGCGACGAGGTGCCGCATGAAATGGGCGTCAAGGTCGACCAGATCGACGAGAGCCCGGGCAAGTGGAATGTACAAGCCACAGTTTACGTCAACCGTCCCTCGCAGAAAGGCTTCGTGATCGGCCCCAAAGGCCGTACGCTCAAATATGTGCGCCAATGCGCCGAACCGGAACTCTCGGAAATATTCGGCGTCAAAGTCAACCTGGAGCTATGGGTCAAGATTGAAAAGGCATGGATGAAGAATTTCTGGCTGCTACAGCAGATGGGCTATGCCGGAAAAATGTGATCACCATAATCTGGTTAGGCAGAACTCAAGCCACCGCATGCGATTAGCTGATGATGAACACCGGATATGACATTGAGATCAATGGTTTAGGAGTACGGCACAACAACTC
The DNA here is from genome assembly GCA_028701555.1 of Kiritimatiellia bacterium. Lineage (GTDB taxonomy): Bacteria > Verrucomicrobiota > Kiritimatiellia > RFP12 > UBA1067 > JAQVQN01. Next base: position 5,261 of record JAQVQN010000128.1, read on the forward strand.
CTGGGTATTGCGCGGTTTTGACCTTAAGGTTTTGCCCGGAGAGAAAGTCGCTTTATCCGGTCCGTCCGGTTCCGGCAAATCCACAGTGCTTAAATGTGTTATGGGTTTGGTTGAGCCTCAAGAAGGATCCATCAGCGTTCAGGGACGAGCATTGAACGCGCATAGCATTTGGAGCCTACGGCATCAACTCGCATATGTCGCGCAGGAGCCGGATCTCGGCACAGGCACACCCCGGCAAGCGCTTGAAAGCGCTTTTGCGTATAAAGCCAATGTGGGGCTGCGGGACAACCTGAAAAAACTGCCTGTGTTGGCTGAAAGATTCAAACTTAGCGAGTCGCTTTTGGACAAGGAGTCTGTTTCTTTGTCGGGCGGCGAGAAACAGCGTTTCGCGCTCGTGGCGGCCTTGCTGCTGGAAAGACCGATCATCCTTTTGGATGAGGTTTCTTCGGCCTTGGATAAAGTCAACAAACAGGTCGTGGTTGATTTCATCCAAGAGGCCGTAGACACAACCGTAGTGTCTGTTGCGCATGATCCGGACTGGCTGAGTTTTGCTGAACGGGTGGTGCATCTCGACATCAAAGCAAATATACCAGAGGTCAGCGATGAATGAAGTCGTCGACATCGGGTTCTGGTCGCTGACAGCAGCATACCTAATGCTGATTGTGCCGCTATCGATCCTGTTTTATATGCGTGTGCCGATTATAAAAGAAACCTGCTGGTCGTTATTGCGCATGACGCTGCAGTTGCTGTTCGTGGGCTTCTATCTGCAAGTCGTTTTCCGCCTTAACAATCTCTGGCTGAACATGGGCTGGTTATTGGCCATGGTCGGCGTGGCCGATGTTTCGATATTACGCGGTTGCCATTTTGATTTGCGTCGTTTCGCTATGGCGATGTTCGTGGCGTTATTTGCAGGTACGCTCATTCCGCTCTTGGCTTTTACAGGCGTTTTGATCGACAGGCCCAACCTGCTGGACGCCCAATACGTGATTCCGCTGGCTGGCATGGTGCTGGGTAATTGCTTGCGCGCCGACATCATCGGCTTGAAAAATTTTTACGAAGGTATTAAAAAAAGCGAAAAGGCCTACAATCAGAGCCTGGCTCAGGGCGCATCTCTGCGCGAGGCGTTGCATCCTTATTTCAGGGATGCGCTGCATGCCGCGTTGTTGCCGACAGTGGCCAGCATGGCCACGATTGGCCTGGTGTCCTTGCCAGGCATGATGACCGGCGTGATTCTGGGCGGCGCTGACCCGCTGACCGCCATCAAATACCAGATCGCGATCATGATCGCCATTTATACCGGCACAGCTCTGACGGTCTTTCTGGCCATCAGGCTCACAACCAATAATAGTTTCACGCATTATGGCTTGCTGGATCACGCTATTTTCAAAGGAAGAGCGAAAATAAGTGGATAGCTTTTTTACCCGCCAATCACGCGCATGTGCGCGAATAGGCTGGATTTATTCGTTAAATTCGAGCTATTAGCGGCCAGAAACTTGAAGTATTAAGCTAAGGAGGCTTTATGAAAAAAGTGCGATTTTGGATACTGACGCTGGCGTTGTGCTGCGCCTGCAACACCTTGAGAGCCGACAAACTCACGCAGATTTTCAAGGAGCCGCCCGCCTCGACCGAGCCTTACATGTACTGGTACTGGCTGA
>JAQVQN010000129.1 GCA_028701555.1 Kiritimatiellia bacterium
TAGTGTCAAACGGGCTGTCCGGGATGCGCGGGTACGCGTCGAGCGATTCGCGAAGGCAGGACTGCGCAGACCATGGAAGATGCGTACACCGCGAGGCGGCTGGACTGGCGAATTCTATTCACCCTTGGAGCGTGTCGGCATATATGTGCCCGGCGGCACAGCCCCGTTGGTTTCGACTGTTATCATGACAGTGACGCTGGCCAAGGTGGCTGGGGTTAGAGAGATTGTGGCCTGCACGCCTTGTGGACGGGACAAAACCGTCAACCCTGTTCTGCTCTATGCTCTGCGGATGGCGGGTGCCACTGAGGTTTACAAGGTCGGCGGCATACAGTCTGTTGGCATGATGGCGTTCGGCACCGAAACCGTCAGGCCGGTGCTGAAGATCGTGGGCCCTGGCAACTCTTACGTCACGGCGGCCAAACGCCAGGTGTACGGGTTTGTGGGGATCGACCAAGTGGCAGGGCCCAGCGAAATCGCGGTGCTGGCAGACGATTCGGCCGATCCCGCCTGGGTCGCGGCTGATATCCTTTCGCAGGCCGAACACGGCAGCGGTCACGAGAAAGCTCTACTGGCTACGGACTCAAAGAAATTGGCCGAAGCTGTGCGCAAAGAGATCGCGCGGCAGACCCCATTGCTTTCGCGCTCAGCTATGGTCGAGCGTGTGGTGGACAACAACGGCATTCTGCTGGCGGTGGTGCCAGACATCGGTCAGGGCATGGAACTGGTCAATCGTTTTGCTCCTGAACATTTCGAGATCATGACTCGCCGTGCCCGCTCATTGTTGAAAGAAGTGCGTACGGCTGGCGCGGTGTTTTTAGGGCCATGGACACCCGAGTCGGCTGGCGATTTCGTGGCCGGCCCTAGTCACGTGCTGCCGACCGGTGGCGCGGCACGAATGTTCAGCGGGCTTACGTCAGACGATTTCCGTCTGCGCCACAGCTTTGTGGAGTTTACGCGCAAAGATTTGTCGGAGACATACGGATCGATAGCGACTTTCGCCGCAGTCGAAGGACTGGATGCGCACGGTCGATCAGCCGCAGTGCGTTTCGAGTGACCGAACTGTGGGTGTTAGGGTGCTGCGGGAGCAACAGGCGCGGAAGGCGCGGTCGGCGCCGAGAACGGTAAAGCCTGCTCCGCTGCAGGAGGGGCGGTCTTCACGCCCTCCATGATTGATGTCCGTGAATTCGATGTCAGCCGTGACAAAATAAGCGTGTTAAGCAAGAAGACCGAACCCAGTATGATGGTCATCTTGGTGAGCACATTGCCCATCTGAGCGCCGAAAAGCGCCTCACCCATGCCACCGCCGATGCTGACGCCCAAACCGCCCTCTTTAGGCTTTTGCAACAGAATTACGCCTGCCAAAAGAAAGCACACTATAATTTCCAGCGCGAACAATAAACCAATCAGAATCTGCATTATGAATCTCCGCTGCTCAATGGCGAATCTTTATCGACTTGTCAAAGCGTTTATTTATAACAAAAAACTCGGCCACAAAGCAACGTCAAAGATGATATTGGATTGCGGAACTTCGCCTAACAGCGTATTGTGGATGGCCTGATGAGAACAAAATCGGGAAAGGGCATGCTTCAACGGCTGTGGCTGCGTTGGGACACACGGCTTTGTCTGCTGGCTGTGGCGGCTTACGCTTTGGCGGCGGTGTATGGCGAAGCTGTTTACCGTTATTACCGGATTGTCGACCTAGCGCCTGCGTACAACAGGGTTTGTGAGGATGCGCGCTATATGCCGCCCTTGTTCGTGAGGATGTTCCGTGGCCGTGAAGCTGGTTTCAAGCCGCAGGGCTTATTTGTTCTGGGCAGCGACAATCTGGGGCGGGATGTGTTGCAGCGTTTGGTGCAGGGTACTCGCATAGCTTTTCATGTCGGCATCGTCACCTCGCTGATCGCAATTCCTTTAGGAGTTGTTTTAGGATGTATGGGCGGATATTTCGGCGGTCGTGCGGACAGCCTGGTGGTTTGGCTGTGCGCGACAGTGGCCTCAATGCCGGGTTTATTGTTCATACTGGCCATAGCCATGGTGGTAGGGCAGGGTTTGACCGGGGTTTATTTGGGCATCGGTCTGACCACGTGGGTCAGCGTTTGCCGGAACATACGCGGCGAGGTCATCAAGCACCGGGAGCGCGCCTACGTGCAGGCGGCCAAGGTGCTGGGATACAGCGACATGCGGATCATATTTCGGCATATTCTGCCGAATGTGGCCCATATAGTGTTGATCGCGTTTTCGATACGTTTTCCCGCTTCGGTGGCGATTGAAGTGTTCATCAGTTTTCTTGGTATAGGCGTGCAGGGGGAACCATCGTGGGGAATCATGATCAACAACGCCAGGCTGCGTTTGTGGCAGGGGGTCTGGTGGGAGATGACTTTTGTTTCCCTAGCTATCTTTATGTTGGTTCTGGTGTTCAACCATCTGGCGGACGCGCTGCGCGATCTGCTGGATCCGGCTTTGCGTAATGAGCCGATGAACTAAGGCGGGCGGAGCCCGCCCCCTGAATTTATATAGACCGCTTGTTTTTTAATGCAATGCGTGACCTATAAGGCACTTTTATCAAAGATCCAAAACTTCTCTGATTTTGAGCGACAGATCCTGTATGGAAAATGGTTTCTGAATGAAATTCGAGCTTTTTTCGTCAGTGCCGCGATTGATTATGACCTCGGCGGTGTAGCCCGACATAAAGAGACAGTGCATGTCAGGGAAAGCCGACTTCAAGCGTTCTGCCAATTGCAAGCCGTCCATATCCGGCATGATTACATCGCTGAGCAACATGTCGATAGCGCCTTTATTAGCTTCCGCTAACTCAATCGCTTCGTTAGGCGAGGATGCCGCCAGCACACGATAACCAAGTTTTCCAAGCATTGTTTGAATCATGGAAAGAATTGTAATCTCATCCTCGACCAGCAATATAGTCTCATTACCGCCACGGACAGATCGTTTGTTGCTGGGTGAGGTTTCTGTGTGTGGCTCGGCCGCATCATTGTAGTGTCGAGGTATTCCGATCTTAAATGTTGTGCCGAGCCCTGATTCGCTGTACACGTTAATGAAGCCGCGATTTTGCTTCACTATTCCGTACACGGTTGCCAACCCCAAACCTGAACCGACACTCAAATGTTTTGTCGTAAAAAAAGGTTCGAACAGGTGGCTTAGGACATCTTTGGTCATGCCGCATCCGTTGTCGCTAACAATCAGGGACACATAGTCGCCGGGCACTATTTCGGAGTTCTTTATGCAGTATGATTCTGTGACCGTGGTGTTTTCGGTTTTGATCGTCAGGCGTCCGACGCCATTGATCGCGTCACGGGCGTTGACGCACATGTTGGCTAATATCTGGTCAATCTGGCTAGGGTCGATTTTGATTGCCCAAAGGTTGTCCGATGGTTGCCAAACCAGATTGATGTCTTCACCCAAGAGCCTTTGCATCATGCCGATCATACCGGCAAGTGTATCATTTAGGTCAATGAGTTTAGGGGCGACCGTCTGCCGCCTCGCAAACGCCAGCAGTTGCCGGGTGAGTTCGGCCGAACGCTGGGCGGCCTTTCGGATTTCGATCAAGTCATGATAACGGTTATCGCTTTCAGGTGTTGCTTCTAAAACCATTTCAAGGTTGCCCAGTATGACGCTCAGCATGTTGTTGAAGTCATGCGCTATTCCTCCTGCCAATCGGCCGACTGATTCCATGCGCTGGATTTTTTCCAACTGATCGGCCATGCGGCGAGAATCGGTAATGTCTTCAAAAACCGTGGCAAAGAGCCCTTGCCCAGGTGAGGAAACCGATATTTTGAAGATTTTGCCTGTTGGCGCATGTTTAATTTCAAAATGGGCGGGTATGCGGTTCTCAGCCACGGCCACATATATGTCTAGGTAGGGTGCTACGCCTGTGCCGTAAACCACTGATGCAGTTTTACCGATGACATCAGAAGACTTAAGCTCCAAAATCCGTTCGTAGGCCGGGTTCACAGATTCAACAATATAATCTATGGCCTTGCCTGTGTCATCGTAAACCACACGGTGCAGAGCGACGCCTTCGTTCATGGAGTTGTAAAGGCTGCGGAAACGTTCCTCGCTGTCACGCAGCTGTTTTTCAGCTAAGTTGCGGTCTTCAAGGCTGTCCAGCAGGGCTAGTCTGGACTTTTGTGCTAATTCGGCAAGCTTGTCCGATTCATTCAAGCGTCTCTCGAGCTCGAAAGCAGCCTTGTCGTTCTGATGAGCTGTCTGGTTATCGGCGTTTTGCTTCATACTTATAATGGTGGCCGGTATTATAGGTCTTTAAGTTGACTGGGGTAGCGAGGTGTCTCGCCGAGACGGGCAAGCAGAGTGTTAATTTCACTTTTCAAAGCCTGGTTGCGTTCTGAGTTGTCGATCATTACAGCCTGCCAGCGGCGCAGTTCGTCGAGCTGCCGGTCGCGTTCCTCGTCCATGCGCTTGTGTTCGGACATGTCACGGATCACCATGCAGCTATAATTTAGTGATGCGTTAGGTTTGAATACCATGCAGGCGACTTCCGCAGGGAAAACGGTTCCGTCGGAACGTTTGAAGTTGAGTTCGCCGCGGAACCTTCCGGTGCGTACGCGTTCTTCGAGGGCTTGCGACAGTCGCGGGTCGGTGGTGTCCACGATGCAGTCGCGTCCACATCGCATAATTTCCTGTTCATCGCGTCCGAACATTCGGCATGCGGCAGGGTTCGCAGCTAGAATACGTCCGTCGGTAACCGTCAGCAGGATTGCATCCATGCTGTTGTCGAAAATCATTCTGTAGCGTTGTTCACTTTCACGCAACGCCTTTTCTGTTTGCTCTCGCTCCTCAAGTTGCTTGAGCAATTCGGCGTTAATGGTTTTCAATTGCTCGGAACGCGCTTCAAGCTTACGTATTAAAGCCTCGCTATATTTTTTAAGGTAAACCTCCTCTTCTTCGTGAGGTGGCTCCGGAACGGGATGGGCCGGCGTGTCTTTAAGAACCTCGCGTATGGCCATGATAAAGGCCTCGGGCTCTTCGGGCTTTACGATAAAACGCGCCGCGCCGATGCTAAGGGCAAAGTCGCGGTCACGGTCATCGGTGTAGGTAGCCGTGTAGAAAATGATCGGCACATTATTCAGGTTCGGGTCTTTCTTGCATTCACGGCAGAAGGTGAACCCGTCCATCACCGGCATCAGGATGTCGGTGATGATCAGATCCGGCGTGTTTTCACGAGCCTTTGTAAGCGCATCTGCACCGTTAAAGGCTTCAGCAAGCTCATAGCCGTTGTTGCCGAGTAGGGAGCGCAGCAGGTATAGATTGTCCTGATTGTCATCAACTACGAGTATGTGTTGATTGTGCATAATCCGCCTCCTGATCGTTATGTCGCAGGAAAGCTCCGATTTCTTCCACAAAAGTGTCGGGATTGATCGGTTTTTCAATGTAACCGTTGCAGCCTGCGTCCAGCGCCTTGTCGCGGTCGCCGGGCATAGCGTAAGATGTCACTGCGACGATTGGAACATTATCCAGCAAGTTCTCGGCTCGTAAAGACTGTGCTACTGCATAGCCATCCATAGACGGCAGTTGTATATCTAGCAGAATTAAATCAGGGATCATATCGCGCGCCATGCTTATGCCTTGTGGCCCGTCTATGGCGCATGTCACTGCATAGCCGCTTTTTTCTAGCAGGAAGGTGGCCAGATAGCGGTTAAGCTCGTTATCTTCGATTAACAGGATGTTAGCGCTCATACAGGGGCCTCCTGATTGTCAACAGGCAATGTTACAGTGAAGACGCTGCCTTTGCCGAACTCGCTGGTTACGTTGATTTCGCCACACAGTAGTTGGGTAAGTCGCTTGCAGATGGCCAGCCCCAGTCCGGTGCCTTCGTGCAAGCGCGCCAGGCCGGAGTCAAGCTGTTTGAACGGGCGGAACAGGTTGCTGATTTCCGACGTCTTAATGCCTATGCCTGTGTCCGAAACGGAAATCCGGATCGACTTCTCGTCACGTTCGGCCGTCAGGCGCACAAAACCCTGGTCTGTGAATTTGACGGCGTTGTTCAGAAGGTTGAGCATGATTTGTTCGACTCGTCGTTTGTCGCTCGAAATTATGCCCGTGTTTTCGGGCACCAGCACGAGCAAGGTCAATTTTTTGTTCTCCGCCAAAGGCCGGATCAGCCCTGCGACTTTATTGACTGACTCTGCCAGCGCGAATTCAGTTTTTCTTATTTCCAATTGCCCGGCTTCGATCTTGGAGATATCAAGCACGTCATTGATGAGCTCAAGCAGATGACGTGAGCTATCACGTACCATTGTTAGCTGTTTGCGCTGCTCCTCGTTCAGGGGCCCGGCCATCTCTTGCAACAGAATGCCGGTGAATCCTATGATCGAATTCAGCGGTGTGCGCAATTCGTGCGACATGGTGGCGAGGAAGGCTGATTTGACGCGGTCCGCCGCTTCGGCCAGGTCTTTGGCCACGGCCAAATCAGCGGTGCGCTCTGCCACGCGCTCTTCCAGCCTGAAATTAAGCTCCCGCAACTCCCTTTCGGCCATCTTGCGCGCCGTAACATCACGGACTATCGCTTGTATTAAAGTTTGCCCTTCCAAGTCAAGACGGTTCAGGCTGACCTCCGCCGCGAAAGTGTTGCCGTCACGATGGCAATGTTCCCATTCAAAGAACTGCAAACCGTCAGATATAGCCGCGCCTATGAGTGCGGTTGCTTTCTGCTCGGAACTAGAACCATCCGGCTGGAGCCTAGGCGAGAAATCAGACGGGCAGGCACCTATGATTTCATCCCGCCGACAGCCGAAAACCTTCAAGGCTCTTTCATTGCAGTCGACAAAACGTTTGTTCGACATCAGAAGGATCGCATCACTGGCAGTGTCGAACAAAGCATGGTATTTTATCTCGCTTTCCCGCAGTGCGGCCTGGTTATGCATGTGGACAGCCAGCC
>JAQVQN010000130.1 GCA_028701555.1 Kiritimatiellia bacterium
GACCGGCCCAAAGAGGCATCGAGTGGTAAGTTGGGCAGGTTTTTCGACCTACCGGATATCGGCGTGATAGGCCTGAATGGGCTTGACGCTGCCGGAGCTGTCACGCGCGGCGCGTATGCCTTGCGCACTGGCCACTGCTGCGGCCAAGGTTGTCAGGTAGGGGATCTTGTATTTGAGCGCGGCCTTGCGGATGGAGGCGTCGTCAGCGCGCGCGTCGCGCCTTCCGGATGGCGTATTGATTACCAGGCACACTTGGCGGTTCAGGATTACGTCCAGCACATTCGGACGGCCTTCGTTGATCTTGCCGATCGGTTCTCCTTTGACACCGTGTTCAGCCAGCCAGGCGATGGTTCCGGAGGTGCCCAGCAGCTTGAAGCCCAGCTTGACAAACTCCTTGGCGACTTTGACAGCGGTTGGCGTTTTCTCTGAAAGACTGATGAGTATTGAGCCCTCCTCGGTTGGCAACTTGGCGTTGGCGCCTTCCTGCGACTTGTAATATGCCAGCCCGAAGGTCGAAGCCAAACCCAGGACCTCGCCGGTGGAGCGCATTTCAGGCCCCAGCACTGGATCGACTTCCGGGAATTTGTCAAACGGGAAGACCGCCTCCTTGGCCCCGTAATGTGGAATGACCTTTGGAGCCAGTCCTAGGTCGGAGATTTTCGAGCCCAGCATCAGGCGCGTGGCGATATTAGCCATTTGCGTATTGCACACTTTCGAGACCAGCGGCACTGTGCGCGAGGCGCGCGGGTTAGCCTCCAGCACATAAACCTTGTCGTGCTCGATGGCGTACTGCATGTTCATCAGTCCCACAACGTGCAGTTCCTGGGCTATCTTGCGCGTATAATCGGAAATGGTCTCGAGATGTTTTTCAGGGATGGAGACCGGCGGTATGACGCAGGCGGAGTCGCCGGAATGCACACCAGCCAGCTCGATGTGCTCCATCACAGCCGGAATGTAGACATCGACTCCGTCCGAAAGCGCGTCGGCTTCGCACTCGATGGCATCCTGCAGGAAACGGTCGAGCAGCAGAGGACGGTCAGGCGTGACGCCTACCGCCTTGTCGACATATTCGCGCAGCATCTGCTCGTCGTAAATGACCTCCATTCCGCGGCCGCCCAGCACGAAGGAAGGACGGACCATGAGCGGGTAGCCGATCCCGTTCGCGACTTTCACGGCTTCTTCATAGTTGGCGGCCATGCCTGACTCAGGCATGGGGATTTTAAGACGTTCCATCATGTGCCGGAAGAGGTCACGGTCTTCGGCGATGTCGATCGAGTCGATCGATGTGCCCAAGATTTTGACGCCGGCGTCAGACAGCTCACGTGCTATGTTCAGCGGCGTCTGTCCGCCGAACTGCACGATCACGCCTGCGGGCTTTTCCGCCTCGTAAATCTGCAGAACGTCTTCGAGCGTGACTGGTTCGAAGTAGAGCTTGTCGGAAGTGTCATAGTCCGTTGAAACCGTCTCGGGGTTGCAGTTGACCATGATCGTCTCAAACCCCGCTTCCTTCATGGCCAGCACAGCATGTACGCAGCAGTAGTCAAACTCGATACCCTGGCCGATCCGGTTGGGGCCGCCGCCGAGAATCATGACCTTCTTAGGATTTGACGACGCAGCGCATTCATTGGCCGGGGCGTTGTAGGAAGAGTAGTAATAATTGGCGTCTTCCACGCCGCTGACAGGCACTGGATGCCAAGTCTCGCGGACTCCCAGATCGCTACGCCGCAACCGTATGTTCTTTTCTTTGATGCCCAAAATTTTTGACAGGTACTTGTCGGAGAAACCGTCTTTCTTGGCCTTGACCAGCAGGTCGTCAGGCGGCATAGATCCTTTGTACTGCAACAACTGCTCTTCCAGTTCCACCAGCTCGCGCATTTGCCCAATAAACCAAGGTTTGACTTGGGTGAGGTCGAAAAGCTGTTCGTCGCTGGCACCTTTGCGGATAGCCTCGTACATTATAAAATGGCGCTCGCTGCTGGCGAAACGCAGCATGTCCAGCAGTTCGGGCAGATTCTTTTTGTTAAAATCCTTGGCAAAGCCGAGTCCATGGCGGCTGTTCTCAAGGGCGCGGATCGCCTTCTGGAAAGTTTCCTTGTAAGTTTTGCCGATCGACATCACCTCTCCGACAGCCTTCATCTGCGTACCAAGCCGATCTTCCACGCCGCGGAACTTTTCGAAGGCCCAGCGCGCGAATTTGATCACGATGTAATCGCCCGACGGGGTGTATTTGTCGAGCGTACCGTCGCGCCAATAGGGGATCTCGTCCAAGGTGATGCCGCTGGCGAGTTTGGCTGAGATCAAGGCGATCGGGAAGCCGGTGGCCTTGGAAGCCAAGGCAGAAGAGCGCGAAGTGCGGGGGTTGATCTCGATGATAACGATGCGACCGGTTTTGGGATCGTGCGCAAACTGAACATTGGTGCCGCCGATAACGCCGATGGACTCAACGATCCGGAATGCATAGTTTTGGAGACGATCCTGCACAGACTTGTCGATTGTCAGCATCGGTGCGGAGCAGAAAGAGTCGCCGGTATGTACGCCCATGGGGTCGATATTTTCGATAAAGCAGACCGCCACCATTTTGTTGTTGGCATCGCGCACAACCTCGACTTCGAGTTCTTCCCAGCCCAGCACGGATTCTTCGATCAGGCACTGGTGGGTCAGCGAAGCCTCGAGTCCGCGGTTGACGATAGTGCGCAGTTCCTCGACGTTATACACGAGACCGCCGCCGGTACCGCCCATGGTGTACGCCGGGCGCACGACGACCGGATAGCCGAGTTTGGCAGCGACGTTTTCGGCGTCCTCGACCGTGTAAATGATCTCGCTGCTGGGCATCTCGATGTTGAGTTTGGACATGGTGTCCTTGAAAACCTGCCGGTCTTCGCCGCGCTCGATGGCGTCGAGATTTACGCCGATGACCTTGACGCCGTACTTTTCAAGAATGCCTTTTTTTGACAGTTCGATTGAAAGGTTTAGGCCGGTCTGTCCTCCGAGATTAGGCAGCAGGGCATCAGGACGTTCTTTGGCGATGATCTGCTCGATGCGTTCAACGTTAAGAGGCTCGATATAGGTGGCGTCAGCCATGACCGGGTCGGTCATGATGGTGGCGGGGTTGGAGTTAACCAAGACGATTTTGTAGCCGCACTCGCGCAGGGCTTTACAAGCCTGGGTTCCGGAATAATCGAATTCGCACGCCTGCCCGATCACAATCGGGCCGGAACCAATAATCAGGACTTTCTTAATATCATCACGCCGCATAAGTTACAACCTGGCCTTTCTTAAGCATAGAACTTTCCCCGGACGAGCCCACTCGGTCAGAGTGTCTATACGCGCAGTCGGGCTGATAGATTGTCAGTTTTGTGCGTGTCCGTCAAGTAAAAGGGGGCCATTTAAAAAAGTTGAATTGCACGCTGACAAAACGTGTTGTCATGCGGGCTAAGCGAGGTTAGAATACTCCGCATGAATATTAAAGCAGTTGTTCTTGCGGCGCTCGTCGCTGTTTTGTTGTTTGCCGGTTGCGGTAAAAAAGATCAGGCGGGCCTCAGCGGAAAGTCAAGCGAGCCTGTCAAGATGACATACAGTGTTTTCTTCCCGCCCACGCATGTTCAGGCCCAGCTTGCCAAAGAGTGGGCCGATGAGATCAAGGCTAGGTCTGGCGGGCGGGTTGATATAACGGTTTTTTCCGGTGGTGCCTTGACCAAGGCCGACCAGTGTTACCAAGGCGTCGTGGACAACATTTCTGATATCGGCATGAGTGCCTTCGCTTATACGCGCGGGCGTTTCCCCTTGCTGGAAGGGCTGGATCTGCCTTTGGGCTATCCCGACGGGCTCAGTGCAACGCGTATCGTTAACGCGGCTGTGGCGAAATATGATCCTGCTGAGACCAAGGATGTCAAGGTCTTGTATGTTCATGCCCACGGCCCGGGGATTTTGGCTTCAAAGCGCCCTGTGGGGCGGCTGGAGGACATGAAGGGGCTTAAAGTCAGGGCTACCGGGTTCTGCTCCAAGATCGTTGAGAATCTTGGCGGCTCGCCGGTCAGCATGCCGCAGGGCGAGACTTACGAGGCTTTACAGAAAGGGGTTGTGGATGCGACTTTCTGCCCGGTTGAAACTCTTAAAGGGTGGAAGCAGGGCGAAGTGATCAACTGTATGACGGACTCAAAGTGCATCGGCTACACCACGGCTTTCTTTGTGGCCATGAATCTCCAGAAATGGGAGGCGTTGCCAGTTGATTTGCGCAAAATCATCGAGGCGGTCAGTGCCGAATGGGTTGTGAAGCATGGCGAGGCTTGGAATGCGGCTGACCGGGACGGGCTGCAGTTCATAGTCGACCTAAAGCGCAGCATTCTGCCACTTTCGCCACAGGAGCAGGCCTTATGGGTCGAAAAGGTGAGTCCGCTGTTGCAGGAATATGCCGACAAGGCTTCCCAGAATGGTTTGCCCGGCGAGGCTTTTCTGAATGATTTGAAGGCCGCTGTTGCCGAGGATCGCGCGAAGGCGCAGAAAAAATGATCGGATGAGTGCGCCGGATAAAAAAAAACTTGGATGGTTCTGGGGCGGGGTTGTGGTTTTTTGCCATGTCATGACTGGACTGGCTTGCCTTGGCATTGCGGTTTCGATTCTGGTGGTTTGCGCTGATGTAGTTTTGCGTGTGGCGGGCCATCCGGTCAAAGGCGCTTACGACATCGTGCGCATAACCGGCGCTATTACGATCGCCTGTGCCTTGCCGCTGACGACTGCGGTGAAAGGCCATGTGGCGATCGAGTATTTCTTCCGTAAGCTCAACCGTGTCAGCCGGCTGGTGGTGGACTCTCTGATGCGGATGGTCATGATCTGCTGCTTGATTTTGGCATCTTATGAGTGTGTAGGCTACGGAACCCGGTTTTTGCGCAACAGGCAGGTGACCGACACGATCGAGATACCGATCTTCTGGGTGCCTTGGCTGATGGCCGCGGCGTTCTTTCTGACTGCCGTCATAGTGGTCTTCCACTTGGTTTATCCCGGACGGGAGATCATCCGCTCATGACACATCTGGCAATCGGCGTTATCGGGTGTTTAGTGTTGCTGCTGTTGCTCGTGTGCAGCATGCCTGTTGCGATCGTGATGGGGGTGGTCGGGGTGGTAGGCTATGCCTGCGTGATCTCTGGCAAGGCGGCTCTGGCCATGCTGTCCGCAGACCTCTACGACGTATTTTCCAATTACAGCCTGACCGTCATTCCGTTGTTTGTTTTCATGGGGCAGGTGGCTTTCCACGCCGGCATCAGCAGGCGGCTGTTCGCGGCCGCCAACTGTTGGCTTTCGTCACTGAAAGGCGGGCTGGCCATGGCCACTATCGGTGCGTGTGCGGCTTTCGGCGCGATCTGCGGTTCAGGGCCAGCCACTGCGGCAACTATGGCGGCGGTGGCCCTGCCGGAAATGCGCCGCTACAAATATGACGACGCTCTGGCCAGCGGCACCGTAGCGGCCGGGGGAGGGCTGGGCATGCTGATCCCGCCGAGCGTTATTTTCATAGTTTATGGCATATTGACCGAGCAGTCCATCGGCAAATTATTCATCGCCGGCATTGTGCCCGGGCTGCTGGTGGCAGTGCTCTTTTGCGTGGTCATCAGCGTACGCTGCCATTTCAACCCTAAACTCGCGCCACCGACAGTCGCAGTTCCTTGGCGGGCGCGTTTCAAGTCGCTGTGGGGCATCGCGGAGATGTTGACGCTGTTCATTTTTGTTATGGGCGGCATGTTTCGCGGCTTTTTCACGCCGACCGAGGCTGCGGCCATAGGCGCGGCCGGCAGCGTGATCATTGCAGCCGTGGGCGGCAACTGCTCGCTGAAGATGCTTTTCACAGCGGCGCAGGAGACGGTGCGGACCTCCTGCATGGTGCTTGTGATTGTGGCGGGCGCCACGATTTTCGGTCACTTTCTCGCGGTCACGGGTTTACCCATGAGTTTTGCCGAGGGGCTGGCCGGTTTGCCGGTGCCGTCATGGGTAGTGGTCATAATGATCATAGCCTTCTATCTTGTAGCCGGATGTTTCATCGATTCGCTGGCCCTGATTCTGTTGACCGTGCCGATTTTTTATCCGGTAATTCAAGGTTTTGGGTATGATCCGATCTGGTTCGGTGTTATCATTGTGCTGGTCACTCAGATGGGTGTTATCACGCCGCCAGTCGGTGTTAACGCCTATGTGGTCAGCGGGATCGAGCGCAGCATACCTTTACAGACGGTGTTCAGGGGGGCGGTGCCGTTCTTGCTTGCGCTGTTTGTGGCGTGCGCTTTACTTATACTTGTGCCGCAACTGGCGACATGGCTGCCGGGTCTGGTGCGGTGAAGCCGCTCTAGGCACAAGCAAGAAGTATGAAGGAAGTTTATGGGTGAGCGGGTTTGTGAGTATGTGATTGTTTGAGTTGGTTGAGGTTTTGTCAGCGCGTGGCCCTGGAAAAGGAGGTTCACATGGATAAGTCTGATCTGCGTATAGGCCATTACCGTAAGATATTGTTTTGCACTGATTTTTCCGAAAACGCTGATTTCGCCTTTGACTTCGCGGTCGATGCAGCTATACGCAATGTCGGCTGCACTTTATGTCTGCTGCATGTGATCCCAGAGCCAGACGCGCAATTCTGGAAGGGTTATATCTATGAGGTTGGAGACATGGACGCCAAGGCGCGGGCGGATATAGACCATAAAATTGATACTGTTTACAGGCCGCGCGTTCCTGCGGGGATCAATTTTGAAGTCGAGATGCGCATCGGCGAGGCGGCGCGCATGATTTTGGACTTCGCCACCCGCGAAAACTTCGACCTGATCATTCTCGGGCGGCAGGGTCGGGGAGCGATCACGCAGTGGCTGCTCGGTAACGTCACTGGCAAGGTTTCGCGCAAGGCAACATGCCCTGTATTGATAGTGCCATT
>JAQVQN010000131.1 GCA_028701555.1 Kiritimatiellia bacterium
AGTTTCAGTCTGCTGGGTCTCGGGCGCAGGTGCGGACTCAGCCGAGCCGGGCGTGTCCAGGCCATCTTCGGTCAGCGAGAGTTCGACCGAGGTGATTTCGATGGTGGGGGCGATATCATCCGGCGGCGCTTGCAGCAGCATATAACCAATGAGCAGCAGCCCTATTAAGTGCAAAAGGGTCGATAGCGTGAAGCCGAAGATTTGTTCACGGGATGGCATTTGGGGCAAGGATGAAGGATGAAGGATGAAGAATATCTGGGACGAAGGCGCAAAGTGAGGGACGTTTATGACGAGCGTTCATTGGGCTTTAATTGCAGCGGGAGCGTTGTGGGGGACGCCGCTGACCTGAAACGCGACGCGGTCGACGCCGCCGATTTTAAGTTTGCCGAGCAGTTCGATGCCGGTGCCCAGCGCGGCAGCCTTGTCGGCGCTGATCAGCACAGGTGCGCCGGTTTCCTGCCAAAGCGCGACTGTGGCACTCACGGCATCGTCGAAGGCCATTGGCTGCTTGTTCACGAAAAATTCGCTCTCCGCCGTAAGATTGACAATGATCTGCTCGCCTTTCATGTGCAGGCCTTTTACGGCAGGCAGATCAACCTTTAGACCGCGGTGCACCGACATGGAGAAGACCGAGTAGATGAAGAACACCAGGATCAGGAACATTACGTCCATAAGCGGCAGCATCTCGATGCGAGCCTTGCGGTCTTCATATCCTGAACTCAGACGCATGGGCGACTCCGTTTCCGCTGATGGCGTGGCGGCCTACTTATGCTGGTTAACGCCGGTGTTGTAGGCCAGTTCAAACTGGTGGATGATTTGTTCCAGCTCGGTGGTGCGCCTTTTCAACTGCGCGACCAGAAAGTTGAAAGGGAACAGACAGGCTATGGCCACGATCAGTCCGGCCGCCGTGGTGATCAGGGCCTCTGCGATGCCAGCCGTAGCGCCTGCGGGGTTGTCGATTCCCTGTGCATTTAGCATGTTGAAGGTACCGATGATGCCTGTGACTGTGCCAAGGATGCCCAGCATGGGCGCGACGGTGATGGTGGTGTCCAGCACTGACAAGCCGCGCCGCAGTCGGTTCAGCTCCATCTGCGAGGCTGCCTCCAGAGTTTCCTGCAGGCCGGTCTCGCGGTTCTTCAAGGCGCTGGTCAGAATGCGGCATACCGGCGACTCGGCTTTACTGGCGCAGGCTATAGCCTCCTCGTGAAGGCCATCGCGTGTCAGGGCAATCAGTTTCTTGTGCGTATTGCGGAAGCAGAAATTGGCGGTATTGTATTTCCAGAAGGCGAATATCCTTTCGAAAGACACGGCCAAACCCACGACCGAAAGGATCATGATTGGCCACATGACCGGGCCGCCCCTGTCGAACAGCGAGAAAGCGGCGCCGAGAAGATCCTGGGGTGTTGCAGTAACTGTCTGAGCCACTAAATTAAACATAAAAAATCCTCTCGCTAATGCTGGCGGAGCCCGCAGCCAAAATGCGAAACCACGAATGAACACGAATGCACACTAATGGGCATTGAGCGGATAAAACGGAATCACGGGTGGACACGGATAAGCTCGGATGTTTGGGATGCATCAAAGAATTAAACGTCAGGGAGCGTGTGTGGTTCAGATGACCTTCATTTTCGGCAGGTCTTGGATATCGACACACCCCACCAGAAGTCCTTGCGCGTCGACCACCGGCAAGTCATCGATTTTGTGTTTCTCGAAAAGGCGCAAGACTTCGACGGCTAGGGCAGTGTCAGTTACCGACACCGGGCCGCTGGTCATCACAGACTTGACGGGACGGTCAAGGATGTCGGCGCCTTCCGAAAGGTGGCGGCGCAGGTCGCCGTCGGTGAAGATGCCCGCCAGTTTTCCCGAATGATCGGTAACCAGTGCCGCGCCGCTTTTGGCGGCGGTCATGGCCATTACGGCATCTTTGATGGTGGCGTCCAAAGGCAGGCGGGCCAGACGTTGGTCGGCGCGCATGATATCTTTGACTCGCATCAAAAGCGCCTGGCCGATCGCGCCGGCCGGATGCAGGCGCGCGTATTGCTCCTTGCAGAAGGCGCGCGTGTCTATCAGCACCATGGCCAAGGCATCACCCACCGCCATTGTGGCGGTGGTGCTAGTGGTGGGGGCCATGCCGAAGGGGCAAGCTTCTTTGTTGATATGCACATGCAGCACTAAGTCGCTGAGACGGGCCAGGGTGCTGTCGGGGTTGCCGACCATGCCGATGATCTTAATGCCCAAGCGGCGCACGGCTGGGATCAGCTTGATGACCTCTTCCGATTCCCCTGAGAAGCTCAGCGCCAGCAAGACATCGTTTTCGGCGATGATGCCGAGGTCGCCGTGCATGGCTTGGATAGGGTTCATTACCACGCTGGTCGAGCCTGTGCTGGCCAGCGTTGCAGAAAGTTTCTCCGCCACGTGCAGGTTTTTGCCGATGCCTGTGACCACCAGTTTGCCACCTTTGTTGAGCGCACCGTTGATGCATTCGACGGCCGCGACAAAATCTTCGCCGAGCGCGTCCTGCGCAGTGCGGAGACCTTCGATCTCGGTTTCCATCACCTGCCGGGCGCGGGAGAGAATATTCGCTTTATTCATGATTTCCATTTCAGTAAGCAGTTCCCTGCGACTGCTTTACAAGCTCAAATTATGAACGGACGGTCACAGGGTGTTTTGACCGTTAAAAAAGTGATTTTAGTTTAGCGCAAAGGTACGGCGGTGCAAAGCAGCAAATCGGGTGCGATGCAATGAAATGAAATCGCACTGTTGGAGAACGCAAGATTTCGTAATTGCCACAAGGGCGCAAATGGTTTATATAATAATGGGAATTGAAAGGAATGGTGGGCATTTATGCACGTCAACAAACAAGTGACCGCGTTCATGAAACAATTCCCGTTCGAGGGACTGACCTTCGACGATGTGACGCTGGTTACGCGATATGCAAGTTTTCTGCCGGAGGAAGCTTCTCTGGCAACACGGTTCACTAGCCGTATAACCCTTAACATACCGTTTGTCAGCGCGGCCATGGATACCGTGACCGAGGCAGGCATGGCCATCAGCATGGCGATGCTCGGTGGCATAGGCGTGATTCACAAGAACCTGCCGCCTGAGATCCAGGCACAGCATGTCAGCCGCGTAAAGCACTACCTGAACGGCCTGATAATGAAGCCTGTGGCCTTCCGGGTGAGTGACACGCTGGAGTACATCCGGAATTACCGCGCGGAGCACAACCTCTCTTTCAGCGGTTTTCCGATCCTTGACGATCAAGACCGTTTGGCTGGAATCGTGACTTCCAGCGACATGCGTTTCGCCCGCAAGACGGCGGTCAAGGTTTCGGAGGTGATGACCACCAAGGTTATCACGGCCGTGCCGGGCACGACCCTCGAGCAGGCCTACAACATAATGATGGAAAACAAGATCGGCAAGCTGCCGCTGGTGGACAAAGACAACCGGCTGGTCGGCCTGTATGCCTTCACGGACGTGCTGGAGCTGGTGGAGAACGCCCAGCCGCTCTACACGCGCGACAGCCGTTACCGTCTGCGTGTGGCGGCGGCGGTTAGCGCGGAAGACCATGTCCGGATGGAGCGGTTGGCGGATGAAGAAGTTGATGTAGTGGTTGTGGATAGTGCGCACGGCCATTCCAAGGGCATCCTAGAAATGGTCGCTTGGATTAACGCCCATTATCCCGACATAGATGTGGTGGGCGGCAACGTGGCCACGGGTGAGGGCGCGCTGGCGCTGATGAAAGCGGGAGCCCATGCGGTCAAGGTTGGCATCGGACCGGGGTCGATCTGCACCACCCGCGTGGTCTGCGGCGTGGGCATCCCGCAGGTCACGGCGGTCTACAATGCGGCGCAGGCGGTGGGCGATGCGGTGCCGGTGATCGCGGACGGCGGCATCAGGCTCTCCGGCGATGTGCCCAAGGCTTTGGTCGCGGGCGCGGACACCGTGATGCTGGGGTCAATCCTGGCTGGCACGGAGGAGAGCCCTGGGGAGAAAATCATCCACGAGGGTCGCCACTATGTGGTTTATCGCGGCATGGGCAGCCTTGCTGCGATGAAAGAAGGCAAGGGCAGTCGGCAGCGGTATGGGCAGGACAATGTCAAGGACGACGAGCTGGTGCCGCAGGGCATCGAGGGCATCGTGCCGCTGGCCGGCTCGGTCAAGAAGATCATGACTCAGTTCTGCGGAGGCTTGCGCTCGGCGCTTGGCTACAATGGCGCGAGGACGATCGAAGAGCTTAAGCGTGAGGGTTATTTATATCGCGTCACCAATGCGGGTGTGCGCGAGGCGCATCCGCATGACGTGAAGATCATCAAAGAGGCCCCCAATTATCGTTCGTGAAACAGGGAGTCCGATGGCCGATGCGTCAATGGGATGGAAAAGCGAGCTGCTGCCCGGCACCTTCGAGATCATCAAGGAAGACCGGCACACCGGTGCGCGAGCGGGGCGGCTTTGGACGGCGCGCGGCCCGGTAGAAACGCCTGTGTTCATGCCGGTGGGCACGCAGGCCACGGTCAAGGCACTGGAACCGCGTGATCTGGAAGCGCTGGGCGCTTCGATCATTCTGGGCAACACCTACCATCTGCTGCTGCGGCCGGGCATGGAGGTCATGGCCGCGTGCGGCGGGCTGCATGATTTCATGGGATGGAGGGGGCCGATCCTGACCGACAGCGGCGGGTTCCAGGTTTTCAGCCTGAACAAGCTCCGCAAGATCACAGAGAACGGGGTGGAGTTCCGGTCGCACATCGACGGGGCCAAGTTCTTCTTGGGGCCGGTCGAGGCCATGGCGGTGCAGCGCACGCTCGGTTCAGATATCGCCATGTGTTTCGACGAGTGCATGCCATACCCTTGTGACGAACAATACGCTTGTAACTCGGTAAGCAAGACCCTATCATGGGCAGCTCAATGCCTTGAGCAGGAGCGTGCGCCGGGGCAGTTGGTTTTCGGCATCGTGCAGGGCGGCGAGTACTTGGCTTTGCGTGAGCGGTGCGCAAGGGAGCTTGCCGCGATGGGTTTTGACGGCTATGCCGTTGGCGGTGTCAGCGTGGGCGAGCCTGAGGACGTGATGCTGCGTGGTGTTGAAGATGGAACACGCTGCCTGCCGCCGAACCGGCCGCGGTATGTGATGGGCTTGGGCGACATGTTCCAGATGTGCGAGTCGGTCGCGCGCGGGGTGGACATGTTCGACTGCGTGATTCCAACGCGCGTGGCGCGCCACGGCACGGCTTACACGCGCAAGGGGGCTTATCCGGTCAAGGGTGGTTCCTACAAGGCTGACCTACGTCCGGTGGAAGAAGGCTGCGACTGTTATTGCTGCAGCAATTTCTCGCGGGCGTATGTGCGGCATTTGTTAAATGTCGGCGAGATACTGGGGGTGCGTCTGCTGACCATCCATAACATGCACAGGTATTTGGAGTTCATGCGAGAGATGCGCGAAGCGATCAATGCCGACTGCTTCGGCGAGTGGCGCCGGGAGCTGGCGGCGGTGCTGCGGCCGAACGGGCTGAAAACGCGGGCTTGAGTTTTTTAAAAGAGAATAGGAGATGATGATGAATAACGCGGTGTTTATGGCGCAGGCGGCAGGTGGCGCAGGCGGCGGTTTGGGCGGAATGCTGATTCCGATGGTGCTGGTATTCGGGATTTTTTACTTCATGATGATCCGTCCACAGCAACGCAAGGAGAAGGAACGGCTGCGCATGATTGCGGAACTGCGTTCCGGCCAGCGCGTGATGTTCGCGGGCGGCTTCATCGGGGTGATTGTTGAAGCCCGCGAAAGCACTTTCGTGGTAGAAATAGCGCCCAAGGTGTCGGTCGAGATCGCGCGTGGCGCTGTTTCGCGCGTCCTGAAAGAGGGCGAGGCCGTTGTGATGGACGAAGTCGGCAAGTGAGCGGTGTGCGTCAACTTAGCGTAGTTCATGCACCTGCGGGTGACAGCCAAAGCCTTATTTGGTACAATATCTAGTTTAATGAGTAAGAAACCGACACAGTTTGATTTCTGGTTCGCCGTCAACAACACGGAGATTATCTTATCCCCGAAACGGCACATAGAGACTTTCGGCAACACCATCATCAACTACCACATGGTCAGCGAGTTGATGGATTCGGTGGGCAAGGTGCGTGTGCGTGAGGGGCGGATGCAGGCAATGCGACCGCAGATAATTACGCCATCGTCCTATTCCACGACAGTCTTGGAAGGGTTTGGCGAACAGGCTCAGCAATATCTGGAGTGGCTGAAGGAGCACGAGGACTCGGTACGCATTTTGCGCTACGGCTACACTTTGAAGCAGGAGGCGTTTAGCGAGCAGGTGCTGACCGACTCGGCCGATGCTGTCTTGGAGCGGGTTAAGCAAGATTTGGCCGCCAGCAAAGACCCCTTCTGCGCCGTGATCAAAGGTGTTGATGACCCGTGGGATGTCTGTCTGGTCAAACTCTTCTGGAACGTGATTCAGAACTCGGCGCAGGCCAATATCCGCGAGCTGCATGAGCGCCGTATGTTCGAGATGGATGAAGGCATTCCGGCAGGTTTGCGGGATGAGGTCGAGAAGGGGTTTCAGGCCGCGTCCAAAGACTCTAGCCTGATCAAGCCGCTGGGGCGGCTGCTGCAGGAGAATGGCCTGTTCGAGAGGTATCAAGACCGTTTCTTCAGCCTGGTCAAAGGCCGCATTTAATGCTGGAGTAGCCCGCCATTCAATTAATGAACCACGGATGAACGCGGATACAAACGGATTTTTGTAAGTTGTAAGCAGATAATATTGTCAGAACCTAAAAAGAGAGCGCGTTAATTACAATGACCATCACCGAAAAGATTCTGGCCCGCGAATCGGGCGCGAAAATCGTTACTCCCGGCGACAACATCTGGGTGAACGCCGGTATCCTGCT
>JAQVQN010000132.1 GCA_028701555.1 Kiritimatiellia bacterium
CCGATGAAGCTGACGGTGCTGTCTGTAGCCGAGCTGCTGGGCGAGGCGATACGCAGGATCCACAATGACCAGTCCGTCAGCTCGTTGTTCAGGTATTGATCGGCGAATGGCGGACAAACGAAAGCAAGTCTGTCTCAGGGCATGACTGAAGCCGCAGAGAGGCCATGGCAAAGAGTGTTGGGTTGACACTCCGTAAACCGTGGTCACGTTGCGGTTAAGTGGTATTTTGGGACAGAATTAAGTTAGTTACAGAGGAAAAAATGGCGAACCAAGAGATCAGATTGAAAGCCGAGTTGCGCACGGAAACGGGTTCCGGCGCGGCAGGCCGCTTACGCCGCTCAGGGAGTGTTCCCGCTGCGGTTAATCGGATCGGGGGCGGCACGACGTTGGCTAAGTTTGACGCGCATGAATTTAAAGGCGTGCTGCGCAAACATGCTAACGAGCAGATGCTCGTTACCCTCGATATTGATGGAAATGACGTTCATGCGCTGATGCGTGAAGTGCAGTATGATGTCATTACCGGGTACCCGATCCATGCGGATTTCGGTGAAATATCCATGTCCGAAAAGATCCATGTGCAGATACCTATACGCTTGCTGGGTGAACCTGAAGGCGTAAAAGTCGGCGGCGGAATAATGCAGCAGATATTGCGCGTGATTGACGTGCAGTGCCTGCCGGCGGATATCGTCGATAATTTTGAAGCCGACGTCTCTCATCTCAAGCTGAACCAGTCGCTTTTTGTGCGGGAGCTGGCCCTAGACGCGAAGTATGATGTTTTGACTGGCAAAGACATCGTTGTGGCGAGTGTCGCCTCGCCGGAGGCGGATCCGTCCGAGAGTGCTGAAGTCTCGGCGGAGAACGCTGCCACTCCCGATGTGATCACCAAGGGCAAAAAGGAAGAGGACGGAGCTGCCGCTAAGGCACCTGCCAAGAAATAACCCGGAGGGCACGACCGCGTGAAATTGATTGCGGGACTGGGCAACCCCGGCGCCAACTACGCCAACACGCCGCACAATGTAGGATTCGACGTTGTCGATCTTTTGGCGGCAAGGCTGGAGGCGGCTTGGAAAAACAGTTCCGGCTTCAATGCGCTTGTGGCGCGAGCCGACTTGTCAGGGAACGGTCTATGGCTGGTAAAGCCGCAGACCTATATGAACCTGAGTGGGCTTAGTGTTGCGCCGCTGTTGCGTTACTATCGCGGCTCGCCGCCAGACCTGATTGTTGTATCGGATGACGCAGACCTGCCTCTGGGCAGGTTGCGCATACGTGCTTCAGGCGGTAGCGGAGGCCATTTGGGTGTGGCGTCGATAATCGACGCCTTGGCAAGTGAAGGGTTTCCTAGGATCAGATTGGGAGTGGGGCGAGTTATGCCGGAAGGCGGGCTGAAAAGCCATGTGCTGGGAAAATTCGACCCTGAACGGCAGATTCTGGTAACCCGTATGATCACGGCGGCTGCGGATGCGGTGCAGTGCCTGGTGACAAAAGGTTTGGATGAGGCAATGAACCGGTATAACGGATGGAGACCTGAAGAGGAGCAGTCCGTACAACCGAAATGAGAGGGAATAACCCGTAATGAAGAAATACGATGGCATGTACATCTTCGCCAATTCGGCGAAAGATGAGGTTCTGGATAAACAGATCGAGAAAGTGTGCGGAGAAATCACGCGCCTTTCAGGTAAGGTGCTGAACACGGAGGTGTTCGGTAAGAAATCCTTTGCCCGCCCTATGCACAAAAGGGAGAGCGGGGTTTACGTGAAGATCCGCTTTGAGATGGATCCGGCGCAGATCAAGACTTTGGTCGCGCGTTACCGACTCTCGGAAGAGGTCTTCCGTGTACAGGTGCTGGCTGTTGACGAGCGCCGTGAGACGGTCTTGGAACAGCAGGAAGAAACGCACAAGGCCCGGGAGGCGGCGCGTGCCGCTGCGGCGGAAAAAGCGGCGGCTGCAAAAGACAGCCAGGAGGTTTGATTCCTCGCGACTTTTTAACAGCCTGAAAAGGTGGAATGACTATGGCTTCGTTCAACAAAGTGATACTGATGGGGAATCTTACCCGTGACCCAGAATTGAAAACAGCGCCTTCTGGCTCGAAAGTGGCAGATTTGGGGCTGGCGGTCTCGGAAAACTGGCGTGATAAAAACACCGGGGAGAACCGTGAAGTAGTCTGCTTTGTTGATGTGACGGTTTGGAACCGTCTTGCGGAGCTTTGCCACCAGTATCTGAGAAAAGGCAGCCCGGTCCTCGTGGAGGGCCGGTTGCAGATGGACGAATGGAAAAACCCGCAGGGTGAGAAGCGCAGCAAGCTGCGCGTACGTGCCGACACAGTTAAGTTTGTCGGGCCGTCTCCCAAACGCGATGCTCAGGATGCGAAATCAGATGGCTCCCAGCGCTTTAAGACGGGAGCTTCTGCGCAGCATCAATCGAGCGGCGTGGATGACGAGTCAGCCGTCGGCGAGCCGCCGAGTGACGTCCTGCAGGATGATGACGAACATCTGCCTTTCTAACACAGAGTGATCGAGAATAAGGATTAAGTTTATGGCCATGCAAAGGAATAGCTACAACAGAGCGGAACGGGACAGCCGTGACCGCGACAACAACAGTCCCGTACGTAAACGCGTCCGCGCCTTGGACCCGAATGACATTGTTGACATCAACAACATCGATGTCCTGCGTCGCTTCGTGACCGAGCACGGTAAAATCATGCCTCCACGCTTGACTGGGGTAACTGCCGCACAGCAGCGTCAGATCAAAAAAGGTGTAAGGCGCGCCCGTAATATGGGCATGATGGCATAACCCCGAGAGGAATAAGAAAATGGGTACTGAACTACTTTTGTTGTCGGATGTCGATAAACTAGGCAAGGCCGGCGATGTTGTGAAAGTCGCGGACGGTTATGCGCGCAACTATCTGTTGCCGCAGGATATCGCTATGCCGGTTTCTAAGCATGCCTTGAAGCGACTAGAGCTACTGCGCAAAGAACGCGAGGACCTCGCGCGCATCCAATTGGCCGAGGCCAAGGATAAAGCCGAAAAACTGCGCAACGCTTCGGTGACAATCCGGGCGAAGACGGTTGACGGTTCGCGTCTTTACGGGTCTGTGTCGGTCGGTGATATTGTGGCGGCGCTTGAGTCCGGCAACAAGATTGCTCTGGACAAGAGCCAGCTTGTGCTGGACGAGCCGCTTAAGGAAACCGGGACCTTCGATGTCCCGGTCAAACTGCATTCCGACGTCACTTGCACGGTTAGGGTGTGGATTGTCGAAGATTGACGCGCTGCATGCCCTGCGTCTCCTGCCCGGAGACGCAGGGCTGTCAGACGTCTGTCTGATTGACAGGTGGTTTTTAGATGCCTCGTAAAGAAACAGATGCGGCAGATACAGGCTCTATGCCGCTGCGTGTGCCGCCGCACAGTGCCGAAGCCGAGCGAGGTGTTCTGGGCTCGATCCTGCTGGACGCCGCGTCAGACAATCGAGTGATGGATTTGTGCGTCGAAAACGGTCTGACGCCAGATGCTTTTTACGTGCCGCATAACCGCCTGCTGTTTGAGACACTCAGCGAGATGGCGCACGCATCCCTGCTGATTGACGCCGTGACCCTGAATGAGCGCCTGCGTGCGCTGGGTCGGCTGGAGGATGTCGGGGGGGTGGTTTTCATACAGTCGCTGATTGAGGCGACACCGACTGCCGCGCATGCCGAGTACTACATCAATCTCGTCCGGCAGAAGCATCTGCTGCGCACCGTGATCAATTGCGCGCGTGACGCTGAACGGCGCTGTTTCAACGATGCGGTCAGCGCCGATCTGATCCTAAGCGAGGTCGAACAGCGTTTCTTGGCTATTTCAGACCGCCAAGACAGCGGAGGTATTCCGTGGGAAAAGGCCATCAGCAGCACGATGGCGCATATAGACCGGCTGTTTTCGCTTGGACCGGGAGCCTCCTCCGGACTGCCGTCCGGGTTCGTGAATCTCGATAAAAAACTTAAGGGCTTGCGCAACGGGGAAATGATTGTACTGGCTGCCCGTCCCTCCATGGGCAAAACATCCCTGGCAATGAACATAGCCGAGTGCGTGGCTCTGGGAAAAGACATCAACGGATCTCCCATGAAGGGCGACCACAATCGGCCTCATCCAGTTGGCGTTTTTTCGCTTGAGATGTCAACCGAATCATTGGCTATGCGTATGCTTTGCGGCTTTGCCAAAGTCCAGGGTTTCCTGATTGATCAAGGCATAGGTAACCCGCAGCGCATCAATCAGCAGCTTACGCGGGCCGCTACGGAAATAGCCGCAGCCCCGATCTATGTTGACGATACCGGAGCCTTGGATGTAATGGATATGCGCGCTCGCGCACGTCGAATGAAGAAAGCTCACAACATAGAGCTTATAGTTATTGATTATCTGCAACTCTGCAATTGCCGTGAGTTCGCACGACAAGGACGTCAAATAGAGACTTCCCAAATATCCGGACAGATCAAAGCCATGGCCAAAGAACTAAATGTCCCGGTTATTGTTCTGAGCCAGCTCAGCCGAGCCTCGGAGCAGCGTCACGATAAGACCAACAGGCCGAAATTGTCTGACTTGCGCGACTCAGGAGCGATCGAGCAGGACGCTGACGTTGTGCTGCTACTGCGCCGCCCATGCAAAGCGCCCGGAGATCCAGATTTTAATGATAAAATGCTCGCGATAGTGGACGTGGCCAAGCACCGTAATGGGCCCACCGGTGAAGTTCGCTTGAACTTCGAGGACAGCTTGACGCGCTTTGCGGATCGTTCTGACCAGCACGAAAGCGATGCCGGCAATATGCAAGTCGAAGACGCACCTGACATTTAGGATTTCACCTGCCCAGCAAGTTTCGCAAGAAATGCCCGGTGTGCGACTTGTCGCACTGTGCCACCTGCTCCGGGGTGCCTGCCGCAACGAGAAAGCCGCCTTCGTCGCCTCCACCGGGTCCGAGGTCAATCAAGTGGTCAGCACATTTTATAACGTCCAGATTGTGTTCGATCACAATGACCGTGTTACCCGCCGAACGCAAACGCAAAAGGATTTGCAGCAGTTTTCTGACATCCTCGAAATGCAGCCCGGTTGTCGGCTCGTCTAGTAAATAAAGGGTCTGACCCGTGGAATTTCTCGCCAGCTCGGTCGCCAGCTTGATGCGTTGCGCTTCGCCGCCGGAGAGCGTGGTTGAAGCCTGGCCCAAACGGATGTACCCGAGACCGACTTCTGACAGCGTCCGCAATTTTTTGGCGATTGACGGCACTGAACTGAAAAACTCCGTTGCATCTTCCACCGTCATGTCCAGAACTTCTGCGATGTTCAGTCCGCCGTAGCGGACTTCCAGCGTCTCCTTGTTGTAGCGCTGACCGCCGCATTGTTCGCAAGGCACATAAACATCCGGCAGGAAATGCATTTCCAGACAACGCATTCCGTCGCCTTTACATACCTCGCAGCGACCGCCCTTGACGTTAAAGCTGAAGCGGCCTGATTTGTATCCGCGAACTTTGGCCGCAGGAGTGGCGGCAAACAGCTCGCGGATGGGGGTGAATGCCCCGGTATAGGTGGTCGGATTGCTGCGCGGTGTGCGTCCGATCGGGCTCTGGTCGACCTCTATAACCTTGTCGAAAATATCAGAACCGATTATATCGCGCACGGCACCCGGGCGGTCTTTGCTGCCGTAAAGCTTGCGGAAGAGATGCTTTTTCAGAATCTCAACTACCAGCGTGGATTTGCCCGAGCCTGAGACGCCGGTAACGCAAACCAAGCAACCGACGGGAATGTCCACGTCGATATCTTTGAGGTTGTTTTCAGAGGCGCCAATGATTTTAATAATATTAGGCCCGGGCAGGATGCGTTCTTCAGGTGTCGGTATGCATGTGCGGCCAGCAAGAAAAGCCGCAGTCAATGAGGCTTCTGAGGCCATCAGGCCCTTGAGGTCGCCCTGGTAGACCACTTGGCCGCCATGGCGCCCGGCGCCGGGGCCGAGGTCGATTATGTGGTCTGCCTTGCGCATGATTTCCGCGTCATGTTCTACAACCACAACTGTGTTGCCGCGGTCGCGAAGCTGGCACAACATGCGGATCAGTTTCTGATTGTCACGCGGATGCAACCCGATTGTGGGCTCATCCAGAACATACAAAACGCCCACGAGGCCGGACCCTATTTGCGTGGCCAGACGTATGCGTTGCATTTCGCCGCCGGAGAGGGTAGAGCTTTGCCGGTCGAGGGAAAGATAATCAAGCCCCACATCGATCAGAAACCTGAGCCTTCGTTTGATCTCTTTGAGAACCTCCGATACAACCTGTTGCTCAGTTTTAGTAAGCTTTAATGTGTCGAAGAATTCCGCGCTGCGTTTGGCGGTCATGGCCATGACATCAACTATCGAATGCCCTGCGATCAGGCTTGCACGTGATTCCGGGCGTAGCCTTGAGCCGAGGCACTCCGGGCAGATCTGGCTGCTCATGAACTGGCGCAGTTTCTCGCGGACCGCATCGATTTCCGACTCGCTATACCTTCTGGCGAGGCTCGGAAGCACACCCTCGAACGGTTTTTCAAGCTTGCGCCAAGCTCCACGAGACCAAAACCTCATGGTTACAGCCTGTGTGCCAGAGCCATGCATCAGCATTTTTCTGAAGCTGGCGGGCAAATCTTCGTAAGGCGTATCCATGTCTATATCAAAGGCCGTCGCAAAGGCTTTGAGCAGGTGCTTGTAATATACGACCATTCGGAACCCGCCACGCCGCCACGGTAATATTGCGCCTGCCGACAAAGACAAACGCTTGTCAGGAACCACCAGGTCTTCATCAAAAACCAACTGGGCACCAAGACCGGCGCAAACCGAACAGGCACCATAAGGGCTATTGAACG
>JAQVQN010000133.1 GCA_028701555.1 Kiritimatiellia bacterium
CATCTGCAAAACAGGGCCGAGATTGTCGAGGCTCAAACCGTGTCCGGCATTGACTTGTAACCCCGAGACGCGTGCCAGCCGCGCAGCGCTCAGCAAACGCTCGAGTTCCGCCTCGCGCGCATGTCCTGATTGCTCGGCATAGGCACCGGTGTGCAGTTCGACGCACGGTGCGCCGATCTCGGCAGAGGCCTCGACCTGGCGCGGTTCGGGATCGATGAACATGCTGACCGTGATGCCAGCCCGGCTCAATTCCGCCACTACCGGCGCGAGGCTCGCGCGCTGTCCCGCCACATCCAGCCCGCCCTCAGTAGTGAGTTCCTCGCGACGTTCCGGCACTATGCAAACCTCTTCGGGCTTCACATCCAGAGCCACCGCCACTATGTCGGGATTGTTGGCCATCTCCAGATTCATGCGCGTTGTCAGTGACTCCCGCAAGGCGTAGACGTCGGCATCCTGGATATGCCGCCGGTCCTCGCGCAAATGGATCGTGATGCCGTGCGCGCCTGCCTGCTCACACAGCGCGGCCGCCTCCAGAATGCTCGGATAAACCGTGCGCCGCGCCTGGCGCAGCGTGGCCACATGGTCGATGTTCACTCCCAGCCGTATCATTTCGCACCTCCATCCCTTCTAATATAGCGCCACGTACCGTAATCGCTGGCCACATTAAGCATCGGATTAATGAACTGCCTTGGAGTATAGCGCACCATACCCGCCGCCGCAATGCAATGCGCGTGGAAGCTTGACCTCAAATAGCATATATGCAACCATAAACACCGTACTTGGGGGGTTATTACCCCAGAAGCTTAAACGTTAAAAACTGATCGGAGTCGTTTCATGAAAAAAATTATCGTGCTTTCCATGCTTTGCGCCAGTGCCGTTATGCTGACCGGCTGCGGAGTATTTCCGACTAAAGGCACTGTTATGGCGCCTATCACTCTGGAACATGTGGCCTCCGGACCGTTTGTCGACAACAGTGTTCGTCCGCTCAAACGTGGCGAGACCACCAGCGGCGGCATCATTCTGTTCGGCACTGGCGATGCCTCAATAAGCACTGCGATGCGCAACGGCGGCATCACCAAGGTGCATCATGTCGACTACAGCGTGATGAACATACTGTTCCTCTACTCTGAAATCAAGACGATCGTCTACGGGGAATAAGCTAGAGCCTGTCGGGGCAGATCCGCCTCGCGTAAAGCAGCGGTCAGTCCCGACAAAACTTTTGTGAACGCCGCTCCGAAAGCTTCGGACGCGGCGTTTTTGTTAGCCGGATCGAATGGCTCGCGCGCCTCGCGTTCTGCGTCGAACAAAACCCGGAACTGCGGACTCTGCTCGTCCAGCACCAGCAGCCGCAAACTCACCACGGCAGCCGGGCCGTCCGTATAATCCAGGTAAAGCCCGCTGACCAGACCTTCAATTCCGAGCGGAACAACAGTGCCTGCTCCTGCGTCGTAAATCGCCTGGAAGATTCCGGCATCCGCCAGATAGCGCGCCGCCTGTGATCTGATCAGTGTCTGCGGCGGTGCCAGCCAGCCGTTATAAAAATCCGTCACATACTCTCCGCCGGCGCGTCGCACGATGAAGGCGCGCGAGTCAAACGGTGGCAAGGCACGGAATGTACGAATCTTGGCCGCCGCGAAACGCGGCCCTTCCTTTTCCCGACGGACTGCCTGACCGGCCTCGGGCACGAAAGTACGCCTGCGCGCCAGCGCTAGGCGCTGAACGGTCTTGCCGCCGAAACACCCGCCCGCCAAAACAGCCGTCACCAAAATCCAAAAACACTGGTATCTCATAATTTCTCCTGCTTAGGCTTTTGCAATGCTCGAATTTTATCCCGCAAACGCTTCACCGGCTCGCGGTGACGCTCGCCCCCCAGCACTTTTCTTTCCCGCAGGTCTGGAGGGCGAGCGTCCCCGCGAGCCGCAGCTACACGTACACGCACCCACGCACATCATGGTGCGCGGGTCTCCGGCAGCTCTTCCGGCGGCCTACCGAAAAGCAGCGCGGCCGGATTGTCGCCGAGTTCCCGCACCAACCGGTCCAATCCTTCTGAAGCCCGTTTAAGGCCGCTGACCAAGTCGTCCAGCGCGTCTTGTTGAACCAACGCAGTGCGGCTGAGGGTCTGCGAGGTCTGCCGCAGCGCCGTGACGGCCTCATACACATTGTCACTGTTGTTTGTGACCATCCCCTGCAGTGCGTCCAGCAGACCTTCCGATCGGGCAACCGTTCCGGCCAATGATCGCGCCAGCGGTGTTATTTCGGCTTCGACACCTTCGGCCGAGCGCCGGGCGCTGGCTACCGTGGCGGCGAACTCCGCAGGCAGCGCGGCCAGCTCCGGCGACTCTACAAGCTGTTTCAACGCCCGGTTGGTATCGCGCAGTTCATGCAGCATCACAGTCGCCTCGCCGCTCAAGGCCGAGACGTCAACGTTGTTGAGCTTGTCCTGCAGAAGCGTCAAAGTTGCGAGAAGCTCGTCACCCAGTTTTGGCAGGTCAATCGCGCTTAATTTCACGAACACGTCATCGATCGACTTCTTGATCGTTGTCATGGTACTCAAAGTGGCGGGTATATAAGGATTACGCGGCTTCCAGGAGATCTCATCGACCGACGCAGCCTCTTTACCCAAAGGCACGTAGTCCAGTTCCAGAAAGGCCAGGCCGGTCACGCCGGACATTGAGGTTTTGACGCGCAGGCCATGTGTCACCAAGGTTTCCAGCACCGTCTCGGCATCCTGCGAGTCCAACAGCCCGAAGCGCTCAGGATCAAGCGCCATGACCACCATGATCTGCCGGGCGGCGGCGTGATCCAGGCTTTTGCCTCCGGCAATGCCGTACGCGCTGTAAACAAAACCGATACGCTTGACCTCGCCGACCGGCACACCGCGGTATTTGACCGGAGAGCCGATGTCCAGTCCAGTTATAGATTCGGCAAAATAGGTCTCGGCCAGCACCACCCGCTTGTTAAAGACGCGTGAGCCAGCGATACCGATCGCCAAAAGCATAAGAGCGGCCCCCGTCAACACGAAAAACCCGATCTTCGCGTAATTTGCCCGGTTCTCATTCATTGCACACCCCTGCTCATGCCCTGTCTTTCATGAAGTTTCATGGTTAAAAACCCTCCGTGCCCTTCGTGCCTTTGCGTGAGACATGCCTGCTCCCTGCCATCTCAATCTTTGCCTTCACGGTTGAAAAAAGCGCGCACTGCCGCGCAAGGCGGGTTGTCGCGCAGTTCCGATGGCCTGCCCTCCGCCAACATGCTGCGGCTGGGCTTGTCCAGCATGATGCAGCGGCCGGCCACGGCAAAGATACTCGCCAGCTCATGCGTCACCATCACCACCGTGACGCCCTGCAGGTCGCGTATGCGCAGTATCAGTCGGTCAAGCCCCGCCGAAGTCACCGGGTCAAGGCCAGCCGAAGGCTCGTCCAGCAAAAGGATCTCCGGGTCAAGCGCCATGGCACGCGCGATGGCCGCCCTTTTCTTCATGCCTCCGCTGATTTCAGCCGGGAAAAAAGAAGCGTACTCTTTAAGCCCGACCAGCTCGAGCTTCATCTCGGCCAGCAAACAGCGCGCGTCGCGCGGCAGGTCGGTGAATGACTCTAGCGGCAGGCTGACATTCTCGAGCAGGGTCATGGAGCCAAACAGCGCACCGCTCTGATAAGCCATGCCAAAATGCCGCAGTGCGCGCGCGCGGTCCGCCTGGCTCCCGCCGGTAACGGGATCGCCCATCAACCGTATTTCGCCAGCCAGCGGCGGCGTGAGACCGGCCATGTGCTTGAGCAAAGTGCTTTTTCCGCAGCCCGACCCCCCGAGGATCGCAAATATCTCGCCACGTCTGACATTGAACGATATGCCCTCAAGCACCGGCACGTCATATCCCGCGCAAACGTTATCAACTGTAATGACAATGTCGTCCGGCATGCGTTCAGATCCCCAGAATATACGATAAAACGGCAAAGATTCCGTCGCAAACCGTGATGAGCACCAGACTGCCCACCACAGCGGCGGTGGCCGCACGCCCGACCGCGTCCGCCGTGCGGCTGGCGCGCAGCCCCTGCGAGCAACCCACCAGCCCGACCAGCAGACCGAATACCGCCGCCTTGGAAAGTCCCAGCAAAACGTTGCTCAAATGCGTAGAGTTAAAAACGTGCTGCCAGTAGGTCGTGGCTGGTATGCCTAGCGACATCAACACCAAAACTCCTCCAGCCAAACCGGAGACAATCGTGAAAATCGTCAGAAACGGCATCACCAGTGTCGCCGCTATCACACGGGGCATGGCCAGAAACACCACCGGGGGCAGACCGAGGGTGACCAGCGCGTCGATCTCTTCATTGACCTTCATGCTGCCCAGTTCAGCAGCGAAGGCCGAGCCGGACCTACCTGCCAGGATAATAGCTGTGATCAGCGCGCCGAGTTCGCGAAACAGGCCGACGGCGATCAGATCGGCCACGTAAACCTCCACTCCGAACTGGCGGAAAGAGGTGGCTGACATAAAGGCCAGTATCACACCCAGCAGGAATCCGATCAGCAGGATTATCGGCAGGGCATCCACCCCGACGCGCTCTAAATGCAGCATGGTGTCGCGCAGGCGCAGACGCCCGGGCCGCGCCAGCAGCTTAAAAGCCGACACCGTCATCTCGCCCAAAAAAGCCAACTGTTCGCAAATGTTGTCGAAAATCTCCACTACGGCTTTGCCGATCTGCACCGGTGTCTCGGTGCGGCGCGCCGAGTTGCCGGCCTCGGCGTTGTCCAGAAAGCGCTTGACCTCGAAAAGGCGCAAGGTGCGGGCCACCACCCCATTACGGTCTTGGCAGACTATTGCAAACCCCTGCGTCGCTGAGCGCCGGTGAAGCTCAAGGATCAGTGCTTCGCCAGACCCCGCGCAGGATTTGACGTCATCCGCAACGACGACCAGTTCATCCGCAGAGCTCAGACGCGTGATCGCAGGCATGGTCTCCTGCCATAGGCGGGCGATGTTTTCCGCTGAGCATTCTTCTGGCAGCGACAAATACATAATTTATTAGTAATCATACACTTAGTGCCCAAGAGCTTCAAGGATGCTTTAGGAAACAGGGAAAAATAGCAAAAAGACGCATTCTCGTGTTTGCACTGCGTCACACAATCGGTTATAGTAAAGCTGAAATCACGGTTTAAAGCCTGAATTGAAAAGGGGCGCGAACCGATCTAAACAACGACGAGGTTACCATGAAAAAAATGATGTTGGGATTGGCGTTGGCGGGCTTGGTTATCAGCGGAGCCTCTGCGGCTGAAAGAGTCAGATGGCCAGTATGGTTCGCTTTTAATGACTCAGAGGATATTGATGTTATAGGCTTGCGCTTTACGCTGCCTTCCGGGTATTGCGAACAGGTTACCGGTTTGGATCTCGGCTTGATCGGACGCTCGCAGTATTTCAACGGCATTCAGATCAACCTCCTGCGCAACGATGTCAAGGACGAGCTGGCTGGGTTCCAGATCGGCTGCTACAACTCGGCTGGTCTCGGAAACATGATGGGCCTGCAGGCTGGCCTGTGGAACGAGTCCAAGACCATGTACGGCTTCCAGGCCGGTTTGGTCAATCTGGCGGACTACGCCAATGGCTTTCAGGTCGGCCTGATCAACCGCGCCGAAGACATGTACGGTTTCCAGATCGGCCTGATCAATGTCATACGTGGCAGTCAAGTGCCTTTCTGCCCGATCATCAACATCGGATTCTGAAGAACCCCCGGATGATAACGAAACGCAAAGTCAGGCCGTTAGGCCGATTTTGCGTTTTTTTACTTTACCTCGACTAACCGCCTTCAAAACAAAGGACCGCCATGCATATCAAGCCTTTCGCCGCCCTGCGCCCCGTTCCGGAAAAAGCTCAGTCTGTAGCAGCAGTGCCGTATGATGTTGTGGACACCGCCGAGGCGCGAGTTCTTTCCGCTGGCAACCCTGACAGTTTTTTGCATGTGACACGCCCTGAAATAGCCCTGCCCGACAACACCGACGTTCATTGTGACGCGGTATACGCGCAGGGCGCACAGGCCCTCGCCAAACTGCTCGAGCGCGGCGTGCTGAAAAAAGAACAGGCCGAGAGCTTCTACCTCTATCGCCAGATTATGGGCAGCCACAGCCAGACTGGTGTGGTGGCGTGCTGCCACATCGATGACTATGCCCAAAATATCATCCGCAAGCACGAAAAGACACGCAAAGACAAAGAAGACGACCGCACCCGCCATTGCACTGAACTCAAGGCAAATACCGGACCGGTCTTCCTGACCTACCGCGACGACGCTACTCTGGAAGAGTTGATCAAAGGCGTTGAGCAGACCGCGCCGCTTTACGACTTCACCGCGCCTGACGGCGTGCGGCACACTGTTTGGCGTTCGTCTGACAACAACACTGCGTGGACCGAGGCTTTCCGCCGGATTCCGTTGGCCTATGTCGCGGACGGCCACCACCGCGCCGCAGCAGCTTTCCGCACTGGCCAGAATATGCGCGCTGCCAACCCCAGCCATAACGGCAGCGAGGAGTACAACTGGTTCCTGGCTGTGCTCTTCCCTGCCGCCAGCCTGAGCATAATGCCCTACAACCGCTGCGTCGCCGACCTGAACGGCATGTCGCCGGAAATGTTTCTTTCAAAGGTCAACGCCGTCTTTAAAACCACGCCTGCCGACGGTGCGGAGCCTTCCGGAGAGCGCGAGGTGCGGATGTTTTTTGACGGCCGCTGGCACAGCCTTGCTTGGGACGCATTCGAAGCCGACCCGGCGGGGAGGCTGGATGTCAGCGGCTTGCAGGACCGCCTGCTCGCACCCCTGTTGGGCATCGACGATCCGCGCACTAACACCCGCATCCCTT
>JAQVQN010000002.1 GCA_028701555.1 Kiritimatiellia bacterium
CTTTTTGATCTCTCAAGCGTGTCAAGAAAATGGCCAGTTTGCGGTCGTCGTTTTGGACCTGGTCGCAGAACCATTCGATCAGCCAGCGGCTGAGCCTGATGGTGAATGCGTCTGTGTCCAAGCCGTCCGCCCACTCTGCTACCAGGCTGTCGGTCTTGACGCGGAAGACATTGTGTTTCCCGCTGTGTTCGGCAAAGGCGGGGTAGTTCTCCGAACGCATGAGACACTCTTCGGCGTCGAAATGTTCCACCGCATATTTGATGACAGCGTCAACTTCAACTGACAGGATCTGGCGATTCACTCCACCCTTGTGCGCCATAGCGAAAAGCTTGTCAACCAGATCTGCGTATTCCGCGTGCTGTCGATCGATCAACGGGATGCCGGTCGACAGCATTGCTCGGTCGATGTTCATGTTTGTCTTCCCGGTGGGTGCCCGATCAAAGTTCGCGGATATAGATGTTCTTGAACTCAATGGGGTCTCCGTGGCACTGTAGTTCGAGCTGCTCTTTCGGGAAGATCGGAATTGAGCGGTCCCAGTAGTTTTCCAGCACGGTGTCGTCAACGACCAGCATGCCGTTGAGTTTGACGGTGACTTTCTCGCCGACCATTTTGATGTAGAAAGTGTTCCAGTCCCCGATCAGCCGGTCGGCGATGACGAGCGCCTGGCTCGGGTTCTTCTTGTTGTTGTACAAGCCGCCGGAGCCGATATTCCACTGGTTGTGGGCGTCCCATATCTGCACTTGGGGTGAGCCGCGCAGATAAAGGCCGCTGTCGCCGCGCACGGTCAGTAGTCGCCAGTCGACCCACATCTCGAAATCGGCATAGTCTTTTGCAGTGGCGAGGCTGTAGCCCTTACCGTCGAAAAACAGTACGCCGCCGTCGCGCACATGCCAGCTCGCGCGCATCTCCTCATCGGCTACGGCTTGAATTTCGGTGCGTTTTTCCGGGGTGGCCTTCTGACGCACGATCGGGTTGTCGAATTTTTCTTTGCGCGTGACCCCTTTCCAGTTCGTCAGGTCTTTGCCGTTAAAGAGCGCGGTGAAGCCCTCGGGCGGCGTGTTGTCGCCGGGCTTCAATGCCTTAAAATCGGCAGGCACTTCTTTGATGCGTATATTGCGCCAGTCCACGCGGGTTTTATGGCCTAGCCAGCCGATGTGGCCTTTAGGGTTGTGCAGGTTCAGGTGTTGCCGCTTGTCGAGGGTTTCTTTATCGCGGTAGTCTTCGAGGTCAGCGTCGGCGATGACCTCGCCGTTGAGGATCACCGTGATGCGCGATCCTATGGCGCGCACCTCCTGGAAGTTCCACTGGCCGTATTTTTTGAGGAACCCGGGCTTGGCGGCGACTACTCCATAAATTGACCCGTGGTGCTGCCAGTCTTTTATTTTGCCTAAATGTTGCGGCCCGGTGTCGTCTAGGATTTGAAGTTCCATTCCGTTATGAGCACCACCGCCTTCCATGGGGCAGCGTACGCCGAGGCCGCTGTTGGAGTTTGTGTAGAGTTGGAATTCGAAGCGCAGTATGAAGTTGTCGTACTCTTTGGTGTGCCAAAGGTTGCCGCCGCTATCGGGCTTGCTGTAAAGTATTCCGTTCTCAACCGCATACCCGTCGACGGCTCCGGCCCAGCCTTCCAAATCCTTGCCGTTGAAGAGTGATACGAAACCCTCGGCGTCGCCGGTGGCGGCGCTTGCGGTCAAAGCCGCAGCCGCGTAAACAGCAGTAATGAAGCTCTTCATTTGATCTCTTGCCTCCACATTTGTTTAGTTAAACTGATTCGAACCTTAGCCCGTTCCCCGTTTGCAGAATCACGGAGGTATACTGATAGATTCTGATGTACTGCACTTTTTATTCGTAGAAGCGACACATCCGTTTTCCGCACTTCCAGATATTAAAACTGATTGGACGCATGATGACAATCCAATTCTGCGCTTCAAAATACGGTGATTGACTGACGCGGGCGCTTTTTGATAATTTAAATCGTTTTTGAGCCTGAGCGGCCAAGCTTTGTCCTGTAGCGGACGAGACTGGCCGGAGGCATTGAGAGGGGGTGACAAGCGTGATTCAACTCCGATTGAAAAAGGGCGAGTCTGTAGAGCGTGCGCTCAAGCGCCTTAAGAAAATCATGGACAAGGAAGGTCTGCTCAAGCAGCTCCGCAATAACCGGTACTATGAGAAACCGTGTGAAAAGGCTCGCCGCAAGTCGGCACGCGCCCGCATCAGGAACAACTCTCGCAGAGGCATGCGCGAGATGATGTAATCTGACGGGAAACTCTTCAGAAACAGAAAGGCTCCGCGTTTGTGCGCGGGGCCTTTGTGTTTTATGCTGCTGGCTTCGCCAGCATTCGCAGGCAAGCGCTTATCGCGATCCCGGAAAGAGAAAGTCAAGCAGGCAGCGGGCGACGGTAGGCCCTTCGGGCGGCGAAATGGCCATATCCGGGCTGACCTCTATGACGGTTATGCGGCCGGTGGTGGCGTCGATCAGGAAATCGACTCCGGTGAGTGGCAGGTCCAGGCGCGATGCGATGGCCTGCGCCATTTCAAGCGCTTGTGCAGGCACGGGGTCGGTGACGATCTCGACCGTTCCGCCGGTGTGGTAGTTGTTGGTCAGGCGCACGCGCACCGACCGGCCGGCTGGTGGTACGCATTCGATGTCCAGCCCAAGCTCAAAGAGATTGCGGCGGGTCTCGGCATCCCACGGTATCAGGTTGCTGGGGTCAGTCTTGCGTCTGACAGCGTTTTGGCGCAGGATCAGTTGGCGGATGGTGTGTTTGCCGTCGCCTGTGACGTGCGCAGGGGTTCGGCGTATGGCTGCGGCAAGTTGGTTTCCGACCAGTATGATGCGCAGGTCTTCACCGGGCACGGTCTCTTCCATGATGATGTCCGGTTCGTATTTGCGGGCGTGGCGCACGGCAGCATGCAGGGCTGCAGGAGTGCGCACACCCATCGAGACACCGCGCCCGCCCCATTGCGAGCAGGGTTTTACAACTAAAGGTTCGCGCGTGCGCAGAAATTCCAAGTTGGCGGTGGTGTTGTTTTCCGCATACGGCAACTGTTCCGGCACCGGGAAACCCTCGGCCGCGAGCCATTGGTGGCAGGCGCGCTTATTGTTGAGCAGGTTGAAAGTGGCGGAGCCGACCAAGTCGGTAAGAGCGTTGAAACAGCGCACTTTGCGGTTTGCCTTGGACAGGTCGAAGATCGGCCATTCGGGATCGGAATTCAAGAAATCAACGCGGATGCCGCGCCGCGCCGCCTCGTCCGTTATGGTGGTGGTGTAAGGCGTCAGTGCTGTCATATCAATGGCTTAATTTGCCGCGCGTTAAGAAACGTCAGTGCGTGTCAGGCCTTGAAAGCAGCCAAAGCGCCGAAATCAAGCGTCGCGAAATAGTCTTCTGGAGTTTCGCCTCTTCTTATCTGAACCACTGAGCCGTCCTCGCGCAACAGCAGCTCGGCTGAGCGCAGCTTGCCATTGTACTGGAAACCCATGGCGTGGCCGTGCGCGCCCGCGTCGTGGATCACTACCAGATCGCCCGGTGCCATCTCAGGCAGAGATCGGTCGATGGCGAACTTATCATTGTTTTCGCAAAGCGAGCCGGTCACGTCATAAACAGACGCGCAAGGCTGATCCACTTTGGCTGGCACTGAGATGTGGTGGTAGGCACCGTAGAGCGCGGGACGCATCAGGTTGGCCATGCAAGAGTCTAGGCCGACATAGTTCTTATAGGTTTTCTTGATATGGCGAACACGAGATACCAAGTAGCCGTAAGGGCCGGTGACCATACGCCCGCATTCCAGATAGATTTTCAATCCGGGGTGTCCTTTGCCCAGCAGGCGCTGTTCGTAGGCACTGCGAACGCCGTTGCTGACGGCTGCCAGATCGACCGGCTCTTGTTCGGGACGGTAAGGGATTCCGATACCGCCGCCCATATTGATAAACTCAAAGCTAATGCCGACCTTTTGCGCTATCTCCGCTGCCAGACCGAACAGGATTTCTGCGGTATCGATGAAATACTGCGGGTTAAGCTCGTTGGAGGCAACCATGGTGTGCAGACCGAAGCGGCGTATGCCTTTATCCTTAAGCTGTCGGTAGCCTTCAAACAACTGATCGCGGGTGAAGCCGTATTTAGCTTGTTCGGGATGGCCGATGATCGCGTTGCCGCCTTTGAGCGGGCCGGGGTTGTAACGCAGGCAGATCATCTCCGGTAAACCGGCGCAGGACTCCAGGAAGGGGATGTGCGAGATGTCGTCGAGATTTATGACGGCACCGAGTTTCTTGGCGGTGACATACTCATCGGCGGGAGTGTCGTTGGAGGTGAACATGATATTCTCGCCGGTGGCGCCGACCCTTTCCGCCAGCAGCAGTTCCGGCAGAGAGCTGCAGTCCATGCCGAAGCCCTCATGCATGAGCAGTTTCATAAGGTAAGGGTTGGGGCAGGCCTTAACGGCGAAATACTCTTTGAACCCCGGGTTCCAAGCGAAGGCCGAGCGCAAGCGCCGAGCGTTTTCGCGTATGCCTTTCTCGTC
Source organism: Kiritimatiellia bacterium (assembly GCA_028701555.1). GTDB lineage: Bacteria > Verrucomicrobiota > Kiritimatiellia > RFP12 > UBA1067 > JAQVQN01. Next base: position 4,519 of record JAQVQN010000002.1, read on the forward strand.
ATAAATGTGAAAAGGCGTAGGGTGTTCTTGCGTTATCTTTTCGATTTGCTCTAAGGTGAAAGGCAGTGTCTTTTGAGCCATTTGACAAACTCCATAAAAAGGCCGGGGCGCTAGGCCCCGGCATTATGCCTCAGCGTTGTAACCGGGTAGCGCAATGATCATGCCGCGCCAAGCTGGAACCGCACGAAACGCTTAATGGTGATAGTGTCACCGGTCATTTTCTCGCATGCCTTAACCACGTCAGTGACTGACTGTTTGGGTTCTTTCACAAACGGCTGGTTGACCAGGCAGACTTCTGAGAAGAACTTGTTCACGATACCTTTGAGGGCGTTCTCCACGATATTGGCGGGCTTGCCCTTAAAGCGGTCGCTGTTGCGCGCGATCTCCTTCTCGTTCTCGATAGCTTCTTCTGGCACCTCTTCCGAAGTCAAGTAGCGCGGTGCAGCGGCAGCTATCTGGAGCGTGATGTCGTGGACCAGTTCGCCGAAGGCCTCGTGGGCGACGGTTTCAGGTTTTCCGCAAGCGACCTCGACCAGTACTCCGACCTTGCCGCCCAGATGTATATATGAGGCGACTTTGCCCGTGCAGCTCAACTTGAAGAGTGCGGTGCGGCGGATTTTGACGTTCTCGCCGGTTTGGGAGATGATAGTCATCAACTCTTCACGCATGGCCTCGCCGATATCCTGTGCGCCATCGAGCACCTTGTGCGTGACAGCCTCGGCGAAATTCTTGAAGTTGTCGGTCTTGGCAACGAAATCGGTCTCAGTGTTAACCTCGGACATTGCGATGGTGTTGTTGTCTGCGGCGGCAACAGCCTTGACGATGCCCTGGTTGGACTCTTTGTCGGCACGTTTGACCTGGATGGCCAGGCCCTTCTCGCGTAGAATTTTGATCGCCGCGTCAATGTCGCCAGCGGTGTCGTTAAGCGCTTTTTTACAATCCATCATGCCGGCGTTGGTGCGCTGGCGCAGGTCGTTGATCATAGAGACGGTGATTTCAGCCATTATGAACTCCTAACGTTTAAACTTTGCGGTATGGGCGCCCCGGCCCAAGCAGGGGCGCGGGCGGTCTCACTCTGCGGCAGCCGGCGCAGCGGCTTGAGCAGTGTCCTTTGAAACGGCTTCGGGCGCGGCGGCCTCGGGGGCAGTCTCAGGTGCGGCGCTCTCATTGGCGACAACCTCGCGCGGAACAGCTTCGGCCTCGGGCTTCGCCGCAGGCTGTGTCTCGACTGCGGCGACTTTAGCCGCAACAGCCTCTTTGGCGGCCTTGGCAGCGCGCTTGCGGGTCTCGGTCAGCTTGCTTTTAGCCTTGTCGGAGCTGGCTTCGGCGAGCGGCTCTTTGCGCGCTCTTTTGGTCGCACGGTCCTGCGCCTCTTGGCTGGCCTGTTCGGCCTCTTTCTGGCGCTGGCGTTCGGTCGCGATGCGCGAATACTCTTCGTTGGCAGCCTTGATGACGTTGGCAAAGGCATCAAGAATCATCTTTACGCCGCGCACCGCGTCATCGTTGCAGGGGATGACATAGTCGATCGGATCGGGATCAGCGTTGGTGTCGACCAGAGCCACGATCGGGATGTTGAGACGTTTGGCTTCGGCTACCGCGTTCTGTTCGCGGCAGATGTCCACGATGAACAGAGCTCCGGGTTTGGCATCCATGTCTGCCACGCCTCCGAGGTTCTTCTGGAGTTTATCAAGCTCACGGCGGAGGCTGGACGCCTCTTTCTTATGTACTGACAAAACACCATTGTTGTTGCGCCCCATGGCTTCGATTTGGCGCATACGCTTGACGCTGCGGCGGATAGTCTGATTGTTGGTCAGCGTACCGCCCAGCCAGCGTTCGGTCATGTGGAACTGGCCGCAGGCGACAGCTGCCTCTTTGACGACTTCCTGTGCCGGTTTTTTTGTTGCTACAAAAAGGATCTTCTTGCCGCTGAGGGCTGTGTCGCGTAGGAATTGAGCGGCTTCGTCAAGGAGAGTGACGGTCTGCGTGAGGTCGATGATGTGGATTCCGTTGCGCTTGTCGAAGATATAGCACTTCATTTTAGGGTTCCAGCGCTTGGTCTGGTGTCCGAAGTGCAGTCCTGCGTCCAGCAGGTCTTTGAGGGTGAGCCCAGTGAGGCCCGAAACAGGCATTTCCATCTGATTTCTCGCTTTCTAGTGGACTACGCTAAAAGCCTGAACCACAGTGGAGGTGGTCGTTCAGGTCATCATTGCGATAGTCCTGTGTTGCAATCCGCTTTAACGGACAGGCCAAGTTAAGCCGCCGCTATTCGCTTCGCACGGAGATGCCACACGGCAGTCCGCGCCTTTGAAGAGCCAAAATTTTTAACATTTTTTTCGCCGAAACGCAAGCCCGATGGTTGGGTTTTTTCGAAAAGGGAGCAGGAGCAGCCATTCGGGGCGGAATGCTGTGTGGTCTGGAGGTCGAGACTTATGCGGAATATCTACACATAATATTAAAGTATTTACAAGACGCACTTGAGGTTAAAGTAATAACATGAAGTATCTTTGTTATAGGGGAGACTCTTGCAGGAGTTGTTGTTACTGTCAGCGCCTGTTAGACATATTTTAATTAGGAAGGGGATGCGCGATGAAGGTTTGCTTAGCCGGTCATAAAGTTCAGGGTCCCGGCCATGTATTGAGTCGGCGTCAGTTTATAAAAGGTTCGGCTGCAGTGTGCGGGGCCGTGGCCGCGCCGGTGATAATACCAGCTTCGGCGCTGGGGCGCGGCGGGGCGGTGGCTCCGAGCGAGCGCATAGTGATGGCGGGCATCGGCCTGGGGGGGCGTGGCACAGCAGATTTGAGCAGTTGGGTTCTGCCGGATCCGCAGGCGCAGTTCGTGGCCATCTGCGATGTGCGTCGCGAGCGCCGCGAGGCGATCAAGGCGATGACCGACCGGAAGTACGGCAACACCGATTGTAAAACATATGTAGACATGATGGAGGTTTTGGCGCGTCCGGACATCGATGCGATCCTGACCGCCACGGGCGACAGGCTGCATGCGACAGTTTCAATTCTCTCCATGCGTGCCGGCAAAGATGTTTACACTGAAAAGCCCGCTTCTATGACGGTGGCCGAGGGTCAGGCGGTTGTATGCGCTGCCAAGCAGTACGGACGTGTTTACCAAGCCGGCATGCAGCGGCTCAGCGAGGCCAACTTCATTGTTTGCAACGAGCTGCTGCGGTTGGGCCGTCTGGGTGAGGTCAAGACCGTGTACGCGCATCTGGCGCCGTGGGGGAACGTCAACATGGAGCGCAAATGGCTACCTGAAGAGCCGTTGCCTGGGGCTGATGAGGTTGACTGGGACCGCTGGCTGGGGCCTTGCCCCTGGCGGCCTTACAACAAGAGCTATGTCCAAGGGGGCTGGCGCCACCACCATGATTTTTACACCAGCGTCATAGGCGAATGGGGCTCACACACCTTCGGGCAGTGTCAGGCCGCGTTGGGGCTGAGCGACACTTCGCCGGTGCGTTATCCCTATGTGCCGACCCCCACGGCTGACGGGATGGAGATGCCGTTCGCCAACGGGGTGACAATGATCCAGAAACAGGAGGGGTGGCGCGGCACCTGCGGTGTGCGTTATGTGGGCAGTGAGGGCTGGGCGGCATGCGCGGACGGATATGCGCGCCCCGAGGTTTCCAATCCCGCGTTGCTGGCGGACTACAACAAGATACTGCAAGACTACATAACGCGCACCGGTCATGTGGTTGGTCACATGCAGGATTTCTTCAAGTGTGTTAAAAACCGTGCCTTGGCCGTGGCCAATCCCGTGACCATGCACCGCTCGATGACCACCGTGCATTGCGCCAACATCGCGCAGTGGCTCAAGCGAGATATGACTTGGGATCCAGTTAAGGAAGAGTTCGTCAACGACGAGCAAGCCAACCGTTTGCTTTCGCGCGCCGCCCGTGAGGGATGGCAGATCGTGTGACGCTGTTTCTGCGGTCACCGCCCGCGGAAACAGTGAAGAGTGAGTAGTGAGTAGTGAAGAGTGAGTAGTGAAGAGTGGGTAAGCGATTGTGGCTTTTGGATAAGGGTTAAAAATGAACAAAACCGTATTTTTTTTACTTTCCTTGGTAGCCGGTCTAAGCGTTAGAGCCGAGCTGAGTTCAGACATTTTGTTGGATGAAGAAAAGTTGATCGAGATTATTGGCAAACCCGACACGTCGGACAACGACATGGTCACTGCATGCCAGAATCTGGGATGGTGCGGCGGTGCCAAGGCCATCGGGTCGTTGGCGGGATTGCTCGGCCACGAGAAAGCGATTTATCGGCATGCGGCGCGTTACGGGCTGGAGATGATTCCTGACCCGGCGGTGGAGGTGGTTCTGATCGATGCAACCGGGCGTCTTAGTGGCCCGGCGCTTGTTGGCGTACTGCAATCTCTCGGCAACCGTGGCAGCGAGAAGTCAGTTGCTGCGCTGGCGCGGTCTATGGCGGATGGCGATGCTGCTGTGGCGCAAGCAGCTGTACAGGCGTTGGGGAAGCTTGGTCTGGCTTCGGCTATGCAGGCGCTTAAACCGGGTCTCGGCAAATGTCCCAAGGTGGCGCAGGCCTATCTTGCGGGAGCTAAAACGATTGCCCGCAAAAACCCGTCCAAGGCGGCAGAGCTTTTCGCCGAGATACGCGCTTGCAAGCAGAATGTTTGCCCGTCGGTACGTCTGGCGGCCGCCCGCGGCGAGATGCTCTCGTCAGGCAAGCAAGGTTTGCAACTATGGTCGGAGATGATAACCAGCGCCGATGCGCGTACTTCGGATACGGCGTTGCGCGTTGTGTTGGATTTTCCGTCTGACAGGAAAGCTACTGCCGTGTTCGCTGGCGAGCTAGTCGTGCCTTTGGCAAAAATGCCCGAAACTCAGGCTAAGCTGGCATTGGTGTTGGGCAAGCGGGGAGACACGGCCGCTGTGCCGGCTCTGGCGGCCTTGGCCGACTGCGGTTCTGGGGCTTCTTGCCAGAACCGGCTGGCGGCCGCGTCTGCCCTAGCCATGTTGAACGATCCTGCCGCCATACCGCCACTGCAGGCGTTGGCTGGCAGTGATGACGCGGCTGTTGCTGAAGCGGCCAAGAATGACTTGATGGGGTTCACCGGCAAGGCAGCCGATGATGCGGTCCTGGCGATGATGGGGAACGCTGAAGCATCAATCCGCATGGCTGGTTTGGAAATGGCCTTGCGCCGGCGCATGGTAGTGGCCGTGCCCGCGATGGTCAAGCTCAGCTCTGATTCCGACGCAAAGATTGCGGATGCCGCAGTAAAGGGGGTTGGAGATCTGGGCACGGCGGAAGAGATACCGCTGCTGCTTTCCCTGATCCGCGAGAACCCTCAGAACGAGTCCGCAGTGCGCGCGTTGTCATCGCTGTGTTCACGTTACGCCCGACCCAGGGGCGGCAAGACCGGCATCAAGAGCGCCGCTTATGGCTTTTTCGAGAGCGGTCTCACCAAAGACGTTACCGCGAATGTGCAGAGGCTGGTGGACGCGGGCTCCATCACCATCCAGTCCTCGGGACGCTTGTGCAAGTGGGACGGTTTCAGCGAAGATCCCGCGCCGGGCAAGCAAAAGTCGCTGCGCATGGTATACACATTTGACGGTGTGGAAAAAAGCGTCCAGGTGCGCGAAAATGAGTCGGTGCACTTGAGCGGCGAGAAGTTGTTGCCGGTGGCGATGGATCCGATCAAAGCTGCGTACGATGCGGCGTCCGGCGAACATAAGATCGCGCTCTTAAGGGCGCTGATCTCGCTGTCGAATCAGCAGGGGTTGGAGATAGCCCGGGCGGCAGCGCAGGACAAGGATGCCGCTTTGCAAGAGGCCGCGATCCGCGCGTTGGCGGCTTGGAGGACACCGGAGGCGTTGGATGATGCCGCTCGTTACGCCAAGGACGCGCCGTCCGAGAGGCTCAAGATATTGGCTTTGCGCGGTTTCCTGCGGCAGTTGGAGATGAGTTTCACTATACCGCTTGACCGGCAGATTGCCATGCTGGAGGATGCGCAGTCTTGGGCGGTGCGCGATGAGGACAAGACGCTGGTCAATACAATGATCGATGCCGCGCGCAAACTGCAAGGAGAACTGGGCTTCAAGCCGATGTTTGACGGAAAGAGTTTAGACCAGTGGAAAGGCGGAGGCGGCTGGTGGGAGGTTAAAGACGGCATCCTGCAGGCGCAGAGTTCGGTCGAAAAGCCGTGCACAAAAAACAGCCAACTGATCTGGACAGGCGGTCAGCCAGCCGATTTCGAGATTCGCGCCGATTTCAAGCTCAGCCCGACGGCCAACTCCGGCATCCAGTTGCGGGCGGCTGACGAAGAGTTCGGCGATACCGGATATCAGGCGGACATGAACGGCGGCGGCGATTACGTCGGATTCCTGTACCACCCAAAGCAGCATCTGGTTGGAGAGCGCGGCGCGAAAGTAACGATAGCGACTGACGGCAAGAAGACCGTCGAAAGGTTTGCCGACGCCAAAGAGCTTGGTGACAAGGTTTTCAAGAAAGATGACTGGAACGAATACACCATCATCGCCAAAGGTTCGGTTATAACGCTGTACGTTAACGGCATGAAGACTTGCGAGCTTATTGACCATCGGCCTGAGATGATGCCGAAGAAGGGCGTCATAACCTTGCAGATGCACGCTGGCCCGCCGATGAAGATCCAGTACCGTAACCTGCGCATCAAAATGCTGTAGCCGGTGCGCGGCAGTATCTGCTCGTAACTCATGACCAGGGCGCGGATTCGACGAAGTTGAACCGCGCCCGACTTGTCAATTTGCGCAATGTAGAGTGGAAACCGGAGATTTCGGGTGCTATAATAAAAATTTTCAAACGGGGACTCTCTATGACCGAGCAAGAATATGATTTCAATGCCATTGAGAAGAAATGGCAAACCTTTTGGGAGCAGAACAAGACTTTCAAGGTCAACGATTTTGAGCTGGGCAAACCGAAATTCTATTGTTTAGACATGTTTCCTTATCCCAGCGGCGCGGGACTGCATGTTGGGCATCCTGAAGGATACACGGCGACAGACATTCTGTGTCGGTACAAGCGCATGCGGGGATTCAATGTGCTGCATCCGATGGGATGGGACGCGTTCGGGCTGCCTGCGGAGCAGTACGCGGTTGAGACCGGCACTCATCCGGCTATCACGACAGAGCGCAACATCAACCGCTTCCGTCAACAGATCAAGGCGTTGGGGTTCAGTTATGATTGGGATCGCGAGGTCAACACGACCGATCCCAAGTATTACAGGTGGACGCAATGGATTTTTTCGCAGCTCTACAAAAAGGGGCTGGCGTATGTGGCCGAGGTGCCGGTTAACTGGTGCCCGGCGCTGGGCACGGTGCTTTCAAACGAAGAGGTTATAAACGGCTTGAGCGAGCGCGGCGGTCATCCGGTCATCCGTAAGCCGATGCGGCAGTGGATGCTCCGAATTACAGAATATGCTGAGAGACTTTTGGCTGACCTGGATGAACTTGACTGGTCGGAAGGCATCAAGGAGATGCAACGCAACTGGATCGGCAAGTCGACTGGGGCTGAAGTAGTTTTTGAGATCGCAGGTTCGGGCCATAAGGTAACGGTATATACGACGAGGCCTGACACTTTGTTTGGTGCCACATACATGGTTCTGGCACCGGAGCATCCTCTGGTAGACGAACTTGTCACTGACGGGCAGCGCGGTGAGGTCGCGCTCTACCGTGAGCAGTCCGCACGCAAGAGCGACATGGATCGCACGGAACTGAACACTGAAAAGACCGGCGTTTTCACCGGGGCCTATGCCGTCAATCCGGTTACGGGGGGTAAGATACCTGTCTGGGTCGCTGATTATGTTCTAATCAGTTACGGTACTGGAGCAATTATGGCTGTGCCGGCGCACGACACGCGAGACTTTGAATTCGCCTGTAAATTCGCGCTGCCTGTCATTTGCATCATAGAGCCAGACGGTGAGTCGGCGGTGGCGGCGGGTGTGAGCGTTGACGCCGTGTTGGCCGGAAAGGCTTGCTGGACAGGCGACGGAAGTCTGATTAATTCGGCTAACGACATGGGGCTTGATATCAACGGCATGGATGTCGAGCGCGCTGTGCGGACTGTCATTGAGTGGCTTGAGGGTAAAGGGATCGGTCGCTCGGCAGTCAAATACAAGTTGCGGGATTGGCTGTTCAGCCGTCAACGTTATTGGGGTGAGCCTTTCCCGATCGTGCATATGCAGGGTGGCGAGACCAAGCTGCTTGAAGATTCAGAATTGCCGGTGGTTCTGCCCGAGCTGGAAGATTTCAAGCCTATGGGCACAGGCGAACCGCCTTTGGCCAAGGCCAAGGAGTGGCTTGATTACACTGATCAGGCTACGGGTCAGAAAGGCGTTCGAGAGACCAATACCATGCCGCAATGGGCGGGCTCGTGCTGGTACTATCTGAGGTACATCGACCCTCAAAACGAGCTGGCTGCGGTTACGTCGGAAAAAGAGAAGTATTGGATGCCTGTTGACCTGTATGTCGGTGGCGCTGAGCACGCTGTACTGCACCTGCTGTATGCGCGATTCTGGCATAAAGTCTTGTTTGACCTCGGATATGTGTCAACCAAAGAACCGTTTCAAAAACTTGTGAACCAAGGCATGATTCTGGGGCTTTCGTATAAAGATCAGCGTGGGGCGTTGGTGCCAATGGAGCAGGTGGAGCACCGTGCGGAAGGGGTGTTCAGCAAACTAACCGGGGAAGTTCTGACCGAATTTCCGGCCAAGATGTCCAAGTCGCTTAAGAATGTGGTGAATCCTGATGACGTCATACGCGAGTATGGCGCTGACAGTATGCGTTTGTACGAGATGTTCATGGGGCCGCTCGAAGCCGTCAAGCCTTGGAACACCAAGGGAGTGGAGGGCGTTTTTCGTTTTCTGAAACGTGTCCATAGGATGATCAATGAACAGCCGCTGGAAAAAGTCGCTTTAACGGCGGATCAAAACCGATTGGTACATGCCACAATCAAAAAAGTCACGGATGATTTGGAGTCCATGAGCTTTAACACGGCCATCAGCCAAATGATGATTTATGTGAATGAGTTTTCAGGCAGAGGCAAGGTTCTGCCGCTGGATGCCGCCGAAACATTGGTTCTACTGTTGGCGCCTTTTGCCCCGCATCTGTGTGAAGAACTGTGGCAGTCCCTGGGGCATAACGAGACGATAGCTTATGCTGCATGGCCTGCGTACGATGAAAAGCTGCTCCAAGTCGCAGAAGTCGAAGTACTGGTGCAGGTCTCAGGAAAGCCCAAAGCACGGGTGATGATGCCGTGCGAGGCTGACAATGGCTTTATGCAAGAGTTGGCTTTGGGCCAAGAAACGGTACGCGCGGCTTTGGAAGGCAAAACGATTTTAAAGGTTGTGTGTGTGCCGGGTCGCTTGGTTAACATAGTCGCCAAGTAATCGGCTTAATGCTGTTTGGTATTCGGCATCTCTAGTGTGCTGTTTTTCATTTTCGGGTGTAGGCGTGAAAAGTACCCTTAAGTGTGGCGTATGTGTGTCTTGCGGCAGGGTGTCGCAAAACTTTAACCGCGTTTGCCCTTATTGCGGCGAGATGGTGTGGCAGCCGCGCCTGCTAGGCATCCTGCGATGGGCAACTCTGACTTTGCCTTTTGTGCTGTGCCTGTGGATTGCCGTTTGTAGAGGGCATGATTTTCGCGCGTGGTCACGAGCGTTTGTCGAGATACCGCGTTGGGGGCGCTTTACATATGCTTGCGGCATTGCCGTCATGCTATTGCCTGCCAATGACCTCAAGCAGGTTGTGGCCTCGACTCGTGCGCTCTGGAGTTTCCAGGCGAACGCGCTTATCATAGGCTTGATGATCTGTGCGCCAATAATGTGGGTTAGCGTTTTCCTGAAAACGATTTGCGTGACACCGATTGATATCGCCAGTGTTTTGGCTACTGTTCTTCTATGTTGCTGCGGGATATTTTTGCGCAGGGGCGTTGACGTGCGCTTTTATCTGGCTGCAAACTTCTTTTTGTTTACAGGGGTGTTTCGAATACTCTTGTAGGCAGACCGGCTGAGCGCTATCGCAACTGTCGAACAGGCGCAAACCCTTGGTTGTCAGTTATTTAGAAAAGATTGAAAATATATTGCCGGTGTGCTTGACATCGGCATGGTGCATAGTTTAATATACACCCGATTCATGAATCTCCCCAGATTTGTGAGTTACGTGACTATTCGCGACGCTTCCCCCGTGTTCGCGAACACAGGTTCCCCCTGTTGGGTCACGGTAAAGTATATATGTCCTCCCTGGCGGCGGATAAGAGCTAAAAGCTTTTATCCGCCGTTTTTTTATTTCCACCGCTTGTGGGCCCACAAATATTGTTCAGGAAAACGGCGTATTACGGCAGAAAGACGCGCGTTTATCTCTGTCAGCAGTGAGAGTGTGTCGTCACACTTGTCGCCAGTCGGCGTAAAGCTTAAAGGGGATCCGGTTACCATGCGGTATTTGAATGCAGACTCCCGGATAAAGGAACCGACTAAGATCGGGGCTCCTGACATTAGGTGCAAACGGGCGGGGGAGGTGTGGGTATAAGCCGGATGCCCCATAAAATCAACTTTGATGCCGTGCCTTGGTCCAGCATGTTGGTCCATAAGCAGGGTCATTGCCGCGCCCCGCGCGCGCCAGTCTTTAAGCACACCAGAGCTGAACCCCATTTTTTTAGGCACGATTGTTATGTCGCCACGAAAGTGTTTTTGTTTGAGGAAACGGTCGACGAAAGGATTGTTCATTTTACGTGCTACTGCGATCATCGGGCGCGAGAAAGATATAATTGAGGCTGCCGCCTCCCAGACGCCGTGGTGTCCGGTAAGGATCAGAATGGGCACGTCTGGCGAATTTAATAAAAGTTGCCATGAGTCTTCAGGGCCGTCGAAAACTATATGCTCGCGCCAGTTTTTTTCGTTAACGACGTTTCCGATTTTGAGAGCCTCGCAAATATGACCTGCAAGGTGTCCGAAAGCATGCCGCGCAATGCGGTCGGCGTTGACCTTGTCCTCGGTGATGCCTGCCCGTATAATGTTGTCTACGGCGACGCGTCTGCGGTTTGTAAACAGCGGATAAACTTTGACCGCAACGGCAAATCCCCAAGCGTATGCCTTTTGATCTGGCACCAAGCCGTACATGGAATCAAGTAAGCGTATCAAAAGGTATTCAAGATAGGCTAACGGTCTAATGCTGACAAGATTCATCTCTGTTTCACTTCGAAAGCGCTTGTGACAAGCGAGCTGCCAGTGGCTTTAATTCATGCACAATCTCACGCGGCAGATAATCCTCATTATCCAATAACTCAGACACGATCATTGCGGCTTTGTTAAGTTTTTTTTGTTTTATCAGCAAATTTACTACGGTCAAGCGCACACCTAGATCATCTGGCGAATCTCTCTCCAGTTGACTCAGAATGTCTTCTGCCTCATCAAGTTTTCCGGTCTCCAACAGTAGTTTAGCTAAGGTGTGTAAGGTAAAGCGGCGCGAATTGTCCAATGAAAGGGAGTGGCGCAGCAATGTTTCTGCGACCTCCAGTTTACCTTTTTTCAGCATTACCGCGCCGAGCCCGGCACAGGCTGTGGCGTTGCGTTCTTTCATCATGCTTCTCAGGAACAGATCTTCCGCCAGTTCCAACTGTCCGCGACGCAAGCGCACAGAACCCAAAAGATAATTTGCGAAAGGATGTTCCGGATCTATACGCAGCATGGCTTTCGAATCCTCTTCGCTGAAGGCTGGGACATCCAGCACGTCATCAATTTGAAGGATTAATTCGCGAACGTAGGTGAGGTTCTTGTTAAGAGCCAAAGCGCGCAGAAATGATGAGCGGGCAGCATGATAATCCTTCGGGCCATTGTGTTTTAATATATAACCACGGACAACATGCATCAAATAATGCTTTTTTTTGTTGGAGGCACTATGCATGGAAGGGAAGACGCGGTTTTCCAATTCTGGATACTCGTTCAACTTTATCAGTATTTCGCCTAAGAGTCCCCACAGCAAAATATCATTAGGCCGGTTTGGTATTACTTCATTTAGCATATTCCGCGCTTGCTCGAGTTCACCCTTTATAAACAGTATAGAAGCTTCGTGCCAGATGATGTCATTTCTCGGTACACCGTTTTCTTTGGCCAGATCAAGCCAGAGGCCAGCATCGGGCAGATCGCGGCGCTCGACAGCAATACGCGCTTTATTGATTAGAGCAAAGTGGTCTTTGTCATCTAGGTCAAGCAGGAAATTAAGCTGACGCTCTGCGTTATCCAGTTCATATGCGTCAATATGCTTCGAAATTGAAGCGTAAAAATCTCTTTTTGTGTCGCGTATGACAGCTAAAGGGTTGGGGTTAGACTGGTTGGAATACAGCGAGATATGTCGGAATACGTTAGTTTTCTGCCAAAGGTTCTTGCGGATCAGTTCAATTATATCCGTGTTGATTAATGTGCCGCTTTCTGATTGCAGCTCTTTGGCGTTAAGAATAAACGTGTTGACTTGTTTCGGCACTTCGCGCAAGCGGCTCTCGATATCTGTCAAAGATTCTGGGCTGCCGCCTTGATTTAACGCCAGAAAATATCGGTTTATCAAGACCGACAGGTTGCTGGGCGACAGTTTCTCCGCCTGCTTCAGCAGGTCTGATGCTGCATCAGTCTGACCATCTTGATTGAGCAAGATTGCCAGTTCGTTATAAACCAGTGACAGTTGTTGCCGTAATGTCCTGCGGATCAGGGTGAACAACTTAATGCTGTCCGGTGCATCGGGGTATAGGATGGGCGAGAGCTGACTGACAAGGTGGTTGTGCCGTTCTATAAGTTTTTGGTTGTCCAACTCCATGTCCGCAAGTGTGCCGCCTAGGAAAAAGCCGTTTGGCACTGCATGAAAACCGTTGTCGCGCCAGGTTTCCGGCGCGTCGAATATGGCGATTCTGGCATGGGCGTTCGTATCGGAGCGCAGCCATTCCTTTAAGAATGCCGAGGTTGACAGATCGGCTGCATTGATCAGGCGGTGTCGGTTGGCTTTGAAATCAGGGCTGGACTGGATATGGTTGATCAGAGCTTTTGTGTTTTCTGCTTCATCTGCGGGGAATGTTGTTATGAAGTTGAGACGGCGTCCGTCCTTATGGGCTCTGATCAGCAAATGGTGGCGCAGGAAGCGGTTGTTGACCAGCCAGTCGCGAGAACCTAAGTCACGATAAATAACTTCCGTGACCTCGTCAGCAAAACATCCCTCCAGCGGGTCGATATCATTAAAACTGCGGAAAGGGGTTATTAAGGTTAATAACAGTAGAGGCCAGCAAAGAACAGCCCCAACGCGACATATATAGGGATTGTCCCTATATTCGTAATAATCCAACTCATCGTCGGGCTTGTCATCGTAAATTTCAGACATTAAGAACCACACCGCAATCATAAGGCCTGTGAGCAGCGCTATGATGACGTAGCTGAAAATCGGTATTTTCAGTGTCATGCGCGCTATACCCCATGGTGAGACCGGGAGATTTAGCAGGCTGGGTATCAGTGTTGCCACCAAGACCAACTGGAGCCCAAAATTGATTAGATTGCGTTGGCGGAAAGAGTGCGAGAACACAAAAAGCGCGATTGAAGACGGGAAGAGCACTTGAACAAAGACATAGCTCCAGCCGAAGCTTGGCACCCAGGACAACACCTCTTGCATCACAGTCTGGGTGTATGCGTTTAGTATCGGTCGCGGCGCAGGTATGGGGATTGCGGCGCAATAAGAGGCCGCATCCCACAAGATCAACAATGAGAGTGTGACGCCTGCCAAACTTATAATAATTGCGAAAAGAATATTGTACATGGTGGCCTGGCCGTTCAGGATCAGCGCTCTCAAAAGCAGCAATCCGCCGACAGGTGCCAAGATCAAGAACAGCGACGATTCAGTGATGCAGACAGACAGCAGAAAAACCCCCAAGAACAAGGTCCACAGCCCGCCCCGCTGATCGTATGAGACAAACAGGTTAATGATCAGAAGAAAAAGCATCAGATCAAATGCGTACGGGTAAAGTCGTGTCGCTGTAAGCCAGAATGGTGCGCAGAAAGCCAGTGCGCTCGCGGCACCTAGGCCGCCTAAAACGGCGGCATATGCTACACGCCAGTTGTGTTGCTGAACCGAGGCAGGAATAGATATAGAACCGTCGGCGTTTATCGCTATACCCATATCAGATTGGGCTGGCGACCGGTTGTCTGAGTCACGCTGGTTGGGGGGCAGCGCGGCCATAGAGCCGCCCGGGTCTTCGCACGCGAAGATAAAAACCAAGCGTGCGGTCATCAGATAAAACAAAGAAGTGGCCATCGCACCGCAAAAGGCACATAAGATGTTAAGCCTGACGGGCAGAGAGGCGTGCGGCAGCATGGCTATCACACGCGCAACCATATTAAAAAGCGGATAAGTCAAATCCTCGGGCTGGCAAAGTTCCGCTGCGCAGGCTGTTAAGAAAGCGGACAAGCCAGGATAAACGTTGGCGAAGATTGTGCGGTAAAAAACGATGCCAGGTATTATTGCCGTGAAAGGCAGAAAAAAGCGGATTAAATGCCATGGAGTCGCGAAGAGGCGTTTTCGTAGTCTAAACATAGTTAACTGGCTATTTCGCGGATTGTGGATATAAGTTGGAACAAATCCTGCCCGGCTGGTCATTTTTGCAATGCTGACATGCGGGATGAAGCTCAACGGAATTTGTTGAGGTCGCATTTGTCCATGTCGTCAAATTCTTGGTTTTCACCGCCCATAGCCCATACAAAGGCGTACTCTCCGTTGCCGACACCGCAATGTACGGACCAAGGCGGTGAGATAACCGCCTGCTTTTCTTTCAAGACTACGTGGCGCGTCTCATCTGCCTCTCCTAAAAAATGCACGACAGAGCCGTTTTTAGGCAGGTCAAAGTAACAGTAAACTTCAGTGCGTCTGTCGTGGGTATGCGGCGGGAAAGAGTTCCATACGCTGTCCTGGCGCAATTCCGTGAAGCCCATAACAAGCTGGCAGCTTTTGATGAACCCCGGCCGTATATACTGGTAAATGGTTCTGCAGTTGGCTTCTGCGGCTGACCCCAGTTCAACCTTGTTGGCGTCTTTCAGCGAGGCCTTGGCCGTCGGGTAATCCGCATGCGCCGGATATGAGACCAAATAGAACATGGCCGGGGAATCTGCGTTATCGCTTGAGAACAATACACCGCGGCTGCCGCGCCTGATATACAAGCATTCTCGGGGAGACAACCTGTGTTCGGTGCCGTCGACAATGACGCTGCCTGCTGCTCCGAGGTTAATGATCCCGACTTCACGGCGCTCGCAAAAATATGTGCAAGCAAGCTCTCTTGATCCCTGCAGCTCAAGCGCATTGCTGAGCGGTACAATCCCTCCGACTACAGCGCGGTCAACGTTCGTGTAACAAAGATTTGCAACCCCGGCCTGAAAAAGATTTTCCATCACAAAGCACTTGCGGAGTTCATCCGTTGTCATTCTGCGGTAGGAGCACCTGTCAGGAGCTTCAATAGTGTGCATTCTTTTTCCTTAAAAAATTAAAAAGGCAATTAATTTGATGGGTCAATGCACAAACTTTATCATTATCAGATAACTAAACCAAGTGCGTATTTGAGATGCGCTAATGCAATAAAGTTGAAATCCATGTGCACGACGATTTCAGTTGGGTCGAACTTTAGTTGTGGGGACGGCATCATAAGGGTTTTCCGGCCAATAATGTTTTGGGTAGCGTCCGCGCAAGTCTTTTCTTACCAATGCGTAACCTTGCCGCCAAAAGCTCACAAGGTCTCGCGTCACCTGTACGGGACGGTTTGCCGGTGAAAGCAATCGCATAATCAACGGGACGCGCCCATCAGCGATAACAGGCGTGTTTTGCATGCCGAAAACTTCTTGTATCTTGACCTCCAAGTAAGGTTCGCAGTCATCATAATGCACCGTCACTTTTGACCCGCTCGGCACGGTGATATGCGACGGAGCAAGTTTGTCCAGAAGTTGCCGCGAACAGCCGCATTCCGCGATATGACAGGCGATGATATTATGCATATCTAGACCCATTATTTGGCTCCAGCGCTTTACTCCGTCGCAAAAAGGTCTCAAAAACTCGGTTAAGTTGCCTAATAATTCTGAGTCAGAAAGATCCGGCCACGGTTGTTCTTCAAATGTCTTATGCAGAAAGGTAACGCGTGCCTGCAAACTGCGTGATTTTTTTGTCCAAGGCAGTGCGTTTAAGCCTTTTAAGCGTATGCCTTCACAAAGGGACTCCAGAATGTCGCCGGTGTCAGGCTCTGGCAGTATCACCTCTTTAACAGTGATTGCCCCCAGACAAGTGCGGGTTGCGGCTTGCACGGAATCAGTGCGAGTGTTCCAAAAAGTTTTGGTTACGATTGAGTAGTGTTGTTTAAAGGCTTCATCGATTTCTTCTTTGGATATGGGCGCGGCAAGTCTTATGCGGGCTGCCGCCTGATCGTCCTGCAATTCAGCGGCAACAATCCATTCGTGCTGATTCAGAGGATCTGAGCTGTCTAAAAAAGCGCCTCTGCCGCTGCGCATAATATAGCCGCCTTCCGCGCCACGCTTACGGGCAAGGCGGTCTGGGAAAGCCCATGCCAACAGTTTTCCTTCTGACAGAGCGGTGGTGTCGGCGGCTGGATAGGCACTGCCCCAGTTCTTTGCTAGCTCAAGGATTCTCGCACCATGTCGGCCGCGCGGCTTTTGGCTAAAATGATCGCCCAGCAAGCGGACATCGGTTTGGTGGCGCATGGTTCGGTCTGCGGCGTTTTCGGAAATTATGGCGGCGAGCAGGCAGGCCTGCTGCGCGCAACCATGCCGGGCAGCCTCAATAATCATGTGCGACAAGCGCGGATGAACGGGAAGCAGCGACATGGCTTTGCCTTTGGCGGTGAGCGTTGGCGTTTCTGCAGCGGACACGCTTTTTGACAAGGCCCCCAGCTCCTGAAGCAGCGAGACTGCCTGACACCAGGCGGCGGCAGGCGGCGGCGTCAACCACGGCAGGCAGTCAATGGCAGGCGTGCCCCAGTCAGCCGACTGCAGCACAGTTGCGCAAAGATCGGCTTCAAGGATCTCAGGCAGTGTTTCAGGCAACAACTGACAGTCAGTCACTGGCCCCCACAATCGGTAACAGATGCCGGGGCATACTCTTCCGGCGCGCCCGCGCCGCTGGTCGGCCCGGTCGCGCGTGATCCGCAGCGTTTCCAGCCGGGACATGCCGTTGCGCGGCGAGAACCGCGGAACTCTCATCCAGCCGGTGTCGATCACAACCCGGATTCCTTCGATGGTTATGGATGTTTCGGCGATGGAAGTAGCTAGCACGACTTTGCGTTTTCCGGCAGGTGCAGGTGCTATGGCCGCATCCTGCGCTTCACGCGGCAAAGCCCCGTAAAGCGGGTACAGCGACACTGATTCAGGCAGGCTTGCCGCACAGAGCGTTTCAAGCGTTCGCATGATCTCGCCCTCGCCGGGCAGGAACACCAAGATGCTGCCGTCCTCTTCTTCAAGCGCCTTTAAGACCGCAGACGCGGCTTGGGAAGGCAATGATCTCCCGCCTGTCCGCAGCCGCTCCAGCATTCGGGTCTCTATCGGATACATGCGGGTTTCTGCGGCATGGATGTCGGCATCTCCCATGTGCTCGGCGATTTTGCCCGTTTGGATTGTTGCGGACATTACAAGCATGCGCAGATCTGGGCGCAAGGCACGGCGAATGTCTAAGATTAAAGCAAAAGCCATGTCCGCAAAAAGGTTGCGCTCATGGAATTCGTCGAAAATGACTAACCCGGTTTCCAAAAGTTCCGGGTCGGACAATATGCGTCTAGTTAATATGCCTTCAGTCAATAGCTCTATTTTTGTGCCACGTCCGACTTTACGGTCTAAACTTATGTGGTAGCCGATGTGCTGTCCTATAGCTTCTCCGCGCTGACGGGCCATATATGCCGCTGCGGCGCGTGCCGCCAAACGGCGGGGCTCAAGCAGCAGAATCTTTCGGTTAGCCAGCCAGCTCTCACCTGTAAGGTAGGGTGCCACGCGAGTGGTCTTGCCAGAGCCCGGCGGTGCCTGAAGCACGACCGAGCGGTTGCGCGCTAAGGAGGCGGCAATTTCTGGCAGAATTTTGTCGACTGGAAACATGTATGTTGCGGGTGATGATGCGATGGCTGTTGCGGCTTTAGAGTTCAGGGCAAGACGACTATTCTTCCTCTTGTAAGGGACCGTGTTTTTTTACATCCTTCATCGGTATGGTCTGGCTGATACCGGGCACGGTTTCTAGGCGAATGCCCTCCTCGTTCATGAATTCCAGCACGCCTTTGTAATAGGAGCGTGTGGTGGTCACTTCATAATTCGGAATGAATTTGCGCTGTAGCTTGAACTGTAGCGTAACTGTTTCGCCTCGCTTCAGGCTTACGGGTTTCTTTTGGTTGGCGAACCCTTTGCGGAAGATTTCAACCTCATGCTCGCCCTCCAAAACGTCTTCCACGGAGAATGGGTCTGATATGGCGTTGGAGTCCATGCCGCGGGTTATAGTTATGCCGACTTTCTTGTCGTTCAATAAGATTGTGGCGCCGGACGGCGCGGTTACTATTTCCAGCCGTCCAGTGTTTCGCGTTAGCCTGAATTCCTCCGTAATGGAAGAGCCCTGGGGCAAATTCACTTCACGGGCGACTGGCTCATGGCCGGACAGATCAACCCTGACACGGTAGTTGCCGGGTGCAATATCAACCAGGTCCAGCGGAGTATGGCCTCTGTATTCGTTATTAATATAAACCCTGCCTTTTTCAGGGATAGACACGACGCGTAGTGTTCCCGGCAAGGGTTTGAGTTTGATATCGAGTGACTGGATTTCACCCGCGGCCAGCGCGATTTCCCGGGTGTGAGGTTCGAAACCTTCAGCCTTAACTGCGAGCGTGACCGTTCCGCCAGGAATTCGGTCAATCCGGCAAGGCGCATGCCCGCGGCTGATGCCGTTGACCAGCACTTCAGCTCCAGCGGGATCGGATGAAACGGAAATTGTGCCTGAGTCAGACATCAGCGAAACAGCCTGCTTTATTGGCGTTCGGCCTTCGATCACAACCTCGATTTCTTTGGCTTGGTAACCGGGCGAGGCAATCGTCAGCTTATGCAGTCCATGTTCTAAAGTGGTTATCAGCAGAGGAGTCTTGCCGAGGGAAATGCCTTTGTTTGATACTTCGCAATCGGGCGGGTCTGAGGTTATCAGCAGGATTCCGGTTATAGGCTCAAGTTTAAAGTTAAGAGTGCGGTTTACACCAGACTCCAAGACGACAGTATCGAACGCATCGCGGAAACCTGCCTTTTGAATTTGCACGAGATGCGGTCCAGCCGGCAGGTCTGTTATGGTTAGCGGGGCTACGCCTTTTGCAACATGGTTGACCATAATGGTAGCCCCAGACGGCTGTGAAGCGATGTCCAGCCGGGTGGCGGGGCCTTTGCCGCCTGAAGCAATTAAAGAATGGAATATCAGGATTTGCGCAATAGTAAAACAAAAAGAAAGTTTCATATAGTGCTCCACATTATAGACACGACAAATGTCAGCGGCGGGTCTTGCTGAGTCGGTTTTCCACATCCAGTAGTTTGCGGGCGGCTTCCTGATTGCGGCTGTCCGCGCGGTCAGGTATCATCTCGCACAGGATTCTGAGTTCTCTGGCTGCCGCCGCCCAGTCAGAGAGATTGATGGCTCTGTCCGCGCGGAAACGTTGTTCCTGATAACGTTTTTCCAGCTCGTTTTCGGCAGCTTCAAATCCGTCAATAATTGAGTTGTAGAAATCAGGCTTGGGGTTGATGGTGTCTAAGTAAAAGAGCGCTTCGCGATAAGCGCGTATAGAATCAAACAGATTGCCGTAACGCACTTCCTTCTCGTCGAATTTCTTCCTAGACAACATTAAAGCGTCATGCGCCAGAGCGACAAGTTTTTCTGAAGAGAACTGAATTGCCCAGATTCCGAGTTCGTTTTTACTGAAAGTCTCAAGCTTTTCGCGCAAAGCTTTGAACGCATCTGGTTCATTGCGGTTCGTCACGCGGCAGGCGTGGACATTACTGCCTAGGGCTATGGTCAGGCTAAACTCGTTAAGCGTGTTTGGCTGCGCCGCAAAGCCTGTGTAACTTTTGTCGAGGCTGAAAAAACCGCTGTTCTCGATATCCGCAATTAAGCTGTCCAGCAAAGTTGCTTCCACTTTCTTCTCTTTGCGCACATGCCGATTCTTGCCGGAAAGGTCGTCGATTTTAACCGTGAGCACACCTTCGGGGTTTATCGACATCTCATAACGGAAGATATTTTCCGCGTCAGCCTCGATCTTCTCATATTGCAACAGCAACAGTTTTTCTTTAATGGGCTGGCTGGCATTTAATCTCGGCTTTTTCGCGAAGCCTGCAGGATCTAGCATAAGGGTGGTGCCAATGGTTAAGACCAAGATCGCGGCGAGTGTCCATAACGCTGGGCGCAACAGTGACTTGCGCTCGTGCTCGATGTCATGCTCACGGTTCTGGAATCCCAAATCAATGATTACATCTGGCGCGGCTGGCTCTGTAATCGTTTGGCCGCTTGCATCCTGTTCGCTCTTCTTTTCAAGGCAGATAACTGTTTGACCCACGGTTACCCGATCAAAGGGAGTGAGCATTGCCTCGTCAACCGGCTTGTCATTGACTAATGTCTGGTTCGCGCTGGCCAGATCTATCACCCACAACTCCGATCCGCGCGGCTCAAAGCGGCATTGGCTTCTAGACAGCGCGGGGTCATCGAAGTTGACATCGCACTTGCTGGAGCGGCCCAGCGTTAAGCCCTCCGGCGGGACAGGATAACGCCTGCCTTTAAAGGGTCCGTCCTCGATAATAATTTCATAAAGGCTAGAGTTCATGGTTTAGAATAGATGTTCCAGTGTTTGTCTTAGTACCGGGCCTAAAAGGATTATGAAGACGGCGGGGAAAATGAACAGCATCAGCGGCCCCAGCATTTTCACAGGAGCCTCGTTGGCGAGTTTTTCAGCGCGGCTGAATCTGCGCGAACGCATCTGTTCAGACTGAATACGCAAAATAGCGCCAATGCTGACACCCAGCTCGTCTGCTTGAATCAGGGCGTGCGCTACCGAACGCAGGTCGGGCAGGTCAACCCTTTGAGCCATGTTACGCAACGCGACCCGCCTTGGCGTGCCCACCTGTATTTCGCGGGTCATACGGATCAGTTCCTCGTTAAGCGGATCTAGTTTTCTTCTTTCGCAGTTACGTTGCAGGGCACTCATGAAGTCCATGCCCGCCTCGACTGAAAGTGTCAACAAGTCCAGGACGAAAGGCAGATCCCGCATGATTGATCTGTGTCTGAAAGTGAGAGCGCGTTTAAGCCAAAGCAAAGGGTAAAGGTATAAGAAGGCCAACCCCAGCAAGAAAATCCATTCCAGATTCATGGCCAACTCGGAGTTGGGCAAAAAGGTGGCCAGCACGCGCAAAAGCGCGAGCCAGAAAGCGCCGCCTATTGCCGGCATCAATATCTTTAATGCAACGAGTTCATGCCCGTTTAACAGACCATCGTAACCGGCAGCAATCAGTTGCCGGTTCGCGGTCGCTTGCGCATGGGCGAAGTACGGGCGCGTGGTCAGCCTGTCCAAGTTGGGCGCGAAAGGCAGCAAAAGACGGAACAGCAACGGTATCCTGCGTTCTTGTTGACGTCCGTCGGCCAATGTCACATAGGTGATTTGGCGGGCTATGTTCAGGCAGTACCACGACAGGCCGGCTAAGCAGGCTGCCCACGCGCACATCGCGGCAAAAAATAACAAATGATCGTTCATGAAAAAAGCCCAACCTCCGCTAAACAACAAACAAACCAGCGGGAAATAGTTTCCCTGTTCTGCGTCAGATTTGCAACCTGATTCCCCGATATGTTTTCGACGCGCGTTGTTTCACAATTCATGACACTGACATTTCTTGATTTTGGCTTGCCTTCGACTTCGCAGTGTGCGATTATTGTTTCGCAAATGGAAACGTTGTTCATAGGTAAAAATAGTGTTCTTGCCTGTGGCAACATGTGTTTCGTTATCTGCGGGTAGAAAACGGGGG
>JAQVQN010000134.1 GCA_028701555.1 Kiritimatiellia bacterium
ATCGCCTCAACCGAGGCGAGTTTAGCCTCGGCCTGTTCACGTTTGTCGGGGGCTATCTGCTCCGAGATGAACTTTATCAGAGGCGAGGCGTTGGCCGCTTTAAGGTCTGCCGTCAAAACCCAACTGGTTTTATCGGACAATTCCTTGGCGTCTACAGCATACGAAGACAAAACCAGCGTAAAGGCCAAGCAGCCAGCCGCAATGAAAGTACGTTTCAGCATGATCACATTCCTTGTATAGAGCCAGCTCAGTAGCGTTGCAGTCCAAAACACTTCACTGAGAACACCCGCCCCAGATGTTTGACCTGAGCAACTGCCGACTTCTGCTTAATTATACACCTCGAGCACCGCAACCGTTACAGAAGCTACAAGCATCTTCAAGCGGGCTCGTCAGTTCTGCAGCACCTTGATCTCGACTTTGCGGAAGTCGCAAGGCGAGCTTTCGGACTGTAGCGAGATGGTGCCGCCCTCTATCAGCAGGCTGCCGCCGCTGGCATCGATCAAGACTTTGGCGTCACCTTCTTTGGGGTCATACTGCGGCCGATCATACTGTAAGACCGTCTCGCCACCGATGCGGTGGATAACGGTGCGGCAGCCGCGCACTTCGACCTCCACCTCCACCCACTGATCGCCGTCATAGGTCTGAGATTTAGAGTTCAGCACATGCGGCGTGTACAGGTTCCCGTCCACCTCGACATTGGTTCCCGGTGTGCACAGGTTGGCGGTTGTCCGCGGACCCTTGCCCAGCCCGCCGAGCAGTTGCACCTCGATCGAGACCGGAAAGTCCTGGTCAACGCGCATGGACTGAGGGGTCTGCCCATGAATCATGATGCCGCTGTTGCGGTTGGCCCAGCCCGGCCCGTCCGGCAACTGCTCTCCGACAAACCGGTACTCTACCCGCAGCAGATAGTTACTGAAGCTGTTGACATGGAAAAGATGGCCGAACCGGTTTTTGAAAGCGCCGCCGTAACCGTCGTACCGCACCTTCAGCAGGCCATCCTCCACTCGGAATGTGTTCGCAAAATTTTCCCCGGCCGAGCACCCCTTGATTTTAGGGATCCACCCGTCAAGGTCACGACCGTTGAACAGCGGGGTCCACCCCTCTGCCGCGCCCGCGCAGCAGGCGGCCAGCACCATTGCCATAATCTTACCAAGCATTCTCTCGCTCATCGTTCATCCTCTTTTTTATCACCCTTGCCGTTGCTTTACTCAAGCTTGAACTCCACGGTCAATGTTTCAAACTGTTTCAAAAACTCCACCGAAAGCCCTCTTATGGGGGCCGCGTTGGCTGCGGCCTTGAGCACCGTCTGGTCGAAATAGACACTGCCGGACGACTGCCGGATGCGGTAACTTACCACGCGTCCGGAACTGTTCAGCCTGATGTCAAGCAAGGCCGGACGCGGCCCGGCATCCGCCACCCCGGGCTGCTCCCAGGCCTCGTACATGGCCCGACGCACCAGCACCACGCAGCGCGATATTTCGTCATCCGGCAAGACATTGCGCGTGCCGGGCTTGGCCCCGTCGCGCAAGGCTTTTTCGATCTCCGCGCGTGTCAGCCGCTTGTCGGTTGAAGGCATCGCGGTCACGGGCTTCAGTTTGGAAAAATCCTCTTTGGGCTTCACAGCCTTATTCGGCGCCTCGACACGTTTGCCTTTGACGAAAGGCTTTTTCGCGGGCGGCTTGAGCTTCGGCGCGGGCTTCGGTTCAGGCGGCTTTTTCTCGGGCGGCTTGGGCTTTTCCACCTTCTTGACCACCACCGCCTCTTTAGGCGCGTCAGGCAAAGGCACCGGTTTCGGCGGTTCAGGTAAAGGCTCTGGATCGGACGCTGTCGGCGGCGCGGTTTCCGGCTCCACCGGCACCTCCTCCGGCTCCACCAGATTCTCGTCAAGCACCACCGTAAAATCCAGCGGTATCACAAGATCCTTGCGGCGGCAGGAGGGTAGCAGCGGCAGGATCAAAGCCATAGCAAGCAGCGTACCGTGCAGCACGAGCGAACATTTCAGCGAATATGAGTTGACCGGTCCTCTCTTCACTTCCACCGCCATAAAATCAACCGCGGGCTGCCCGCCCTGTTAGTCCGACAAGGTCACCAGCGCCATACGCGTGATCTTGACCTTGTATAGAATTTTCATCACCTGGATCACTTTGCCGTACTCCAGGCGTTCGTCGCCGCGCACCAGAACCGAAACATCAGGCTCCTCAGCGGCCAGCACCCCTAAGGTGCGCTCCAGATCCTCCAGCCCTATCTCGCGGTTGTTCAGATAAACCTTGCCCTCCGCGTCGACTGTCACGACATTAGACTTCTTGGGCAGCACATCGGCCTTGCCCTGCGGAAGGCGGATCGATATGCCCTGCTCCATCGCCGGCATGGTGATGATGAAGGTTATCAGCAACAAGAAGGTCAGATCGATCAACGGCATCATGTTGATTTCGTTGATCAACTTGGAGCTTTTCTTGCGACTGAGACGACGCAGAACCATCAGCCGTCCCTCCCCTGAAACTCGCACGCGATGCGGCCCAGCAGTTCATCGGCAAAGCCGTCCATGTCCGTAGTCAGATGCCGCACCTTGGTGGCGAGGTTGTTATAACTGATCGCGCAGGGTATGGCCACCATCAGCCCCACCACCGTTGTCACCAAAGCCGCAGAGATGGCCGGCGCGATCTCAGACAGCAAGACCGTGCCCTTGTCCCCCATCAGCGCGAAAGCGTCCAGCACTCCCCAGACCGTGCCTAAAAGCCCCAGCATGGGCGAGGCCGTGACGATCGTGGCCAGCACCCCCATGCCTTGTTCGATGCGGATCTCCTCCTCCTGCACGGTGTTCTCGCACATGCCCCGCACCAGTTCGATCTCGCGCGGCGAAAGCGCCGCGTTCTCCGCGCCGCTCTGCCGCCCGATCACCGACCGCCGCATGTCAGGATCAAGCAGTTTGACCATGCGCTCACAGGTACGCGCATAAATACGCTCGAGCGAATTCTGCGGCCCTTGCTTATTGCGCAGAAGATAATAGTCCAGCACATCGCGTCCTTTCAGGAACTCCCTGAGGAAAATCCTGCTTTTACGCGCCAGCCCATTAAGCTCTCTGTTCTTGCCGATAATGATCGCGGCGGCCAACACGGAACTGGCTAACTGTATGCACACAATCGCCTTTCCCGTCATATTCGACGCCATGAACCCGCCGAACAAAGAAGCCACCGGCAGACTAAACACAAACAAACCAGATACCGTCATCTCGCCGCCTCCGCACTATGATATGAATCAGTCTTTAAGCATGCGACAGCCCCGCCGGGAAGTCAATCACTTGTTGCCCAAAAAGAACAGCTTGCCATTCGTGCTAGGCAAAAATACACTATGCCCTTGACTGGAGCCTGAAGGAGAAAAACTATGGCGGAAACCAAACGCGTTACAGTTAACTACCGTGTGCCGTATGCCGATACCGACCAGATGCAAGTGGTGTATTACGCCAATTACCTGACTTTCTTCGAGCGGGGACGCAATGAGCTACTGCGCGCCTGCGGTTACACGTACCGCGAACTGGAAGAGGCCGGCTCAGCACTACCGGTATTGGAGGCGCACGTGAACTATTTCGCGCCAGCGCATTATGATGACCTTTTAGATATCGTGGTCTGGTTCGGCGGGTTCCGCGGGGTGCGTCTCAAGATCTGCTGCGAGATCCGCCGCGACGGTGCACTGCTGGCGGAAGGCCACACCATACACGCGCACGTGGACATCCGCACCATGCGCCCGACACGCCCCGCCGCCGCTCTGCTGGCCGCGACCGGCCGCTTAACCCCGCAACCCGAGGAACAAAAGTGACTCCTGCATGTTCGCGCGTCATGGCCGTGACCGATCCGACAATGCCTTTGCCGCTGGAAGGGCTGCTTGCGGGAGGGTGTCCGCTGGAAATCGAGATCGGCTGCGGCAACGGGCGGTTTCTTGCGGCTCGCGCCAAAAAACAGCCGCAAACGCTTTTCCTAGGTATCGAGCGCATGCTGTCGCGTGTCCGCAAGCTCGACAAGAAGGCTCGCCGCCTGGGGTTGGACAATATCCGTATCCTGCGCCTGGAGGCCTTTTACACCTTTTATTACCTGCTGCCACCTCACCGCGCTCGCGCCGTGTACGTTTTTTTTCCCGACCCCTGGCCTAAGCGACACCATCATAACCGACGGCTTTTCTCACCGCTTTTTATCGACGCGCTATGGGCCCGGCTGGAGATCGGCGGCACAATCCAGATCGCCACAGACCATCAGGAGTATTTCTCTGACACCCGGAAACGTTTAGCGGCGGATCCCCGCTTCGCGGAGATCCCATCCATGGAGCGCGACGAAAGCGAACAGACCGACTTCGAGATGCTTTTCAGGCGTCAGTCGCTGCCCATAGGACAATGCGCATTCCGTTCTCTGCCACACACCGAAACCCCGCTGCCGCCGCTGATGATCGACGAAAGCGACGAACCGCGCGAACGCGGCTAGCGTCCAGAAGAGCTTTCGTTAATCAGCTTTGTAAGCTCGCCCTGGTCAAAACGCGACAGCTCGTTCTGTCGGTTGCGTACCGTGCGCGCAATCACGCGCGCCTGCTCGATCTCGCCTTTTTTAATGAGAATGCGCCCAAGTGTTATCTGCGCACGCAGGTCGTCCGCGTAAAGCTCGATCGATTTGCGTATCGCTTTTTCAGCTTCATCAAGGTTGCCGCCTGACTCAACCAGAATCGACGCCAGCGTCTCCCAAGCCACATACAGATCTGCATTTTTGTCGATCGCCGCGCGCGCCTGCTTTTCGGCATCCTCAAAACGCCGGATGCGCCGCAAGACTTCGGCCAGATCGTTCAGAGCCGCTGCGCTGGGCGACACATCCACGCTGCGTCGCAGGAAATCCTCGGACTCGCCATATGAACCTTCTTGCAGCCTCAAGGAACCCATCACGTAATTCGCCAGCGCGTGCTTGCGGTTCGCCCTAAGGACCTGGCGCGCGTGCAGTTCCGCAGCCTCGCGGTCGTTCATGGCGATGTCAAGCTGCAGGATCATGTCCTTGACCCCGGGGATGTCCGGACGCAGCATCGATGCGCGAATGAATGCCTCACGCGCCGGCCGCTGGAAGTTCTTGCCCTTGCGCATGTTCAACTGGGCTCGGGTGATCTGAATGAAATAATTGTCGACAGTTCCGGCAATAGATTCCATCTTGGGCAACAACACCTTTTCGATTTCCTCAAGTTCCTCTTGCTGAAGCTGCACCATAGCCAGCATCGCCCAAGCCTGCAAGTTCTTGGGCTGTAGGTCGGTTATCTCTTGCAGTGCCATGCGGGCGCGCGGCAGATCGTTGTTCATCAGATGTATAACCGCCCACTCAACGCCCATGATGCCACGGGGGTCTTCCGTCTTTGCGGCCTTTTCAAGCCACTGCTTGGCTGTGCCTATCGCGCCTTCCTGCACGGCCAGCCGCGCCAGGCCCAGCATCGCCGAACGATTGTTCGGATCGCTCTTGATAATGTCCTGATACACCGCTGCGGTCTTCATCCGGTCATCCGTCAGCGCGTAAATAGCGGCCATCGCCTGCATCGCGCCTGCCTGCTGATCGGATGGCAAGAGGTTGATGGCGCGCGTCACGCCGGCCAAAGCGGCGCCGGTCTGACCTGAGAGCGCCCACCCCCACCCGAGACGCGCAAACATCTCTGGTGACCGCACGTAGCCGTAATACCTAGACAAGGACCAGAGCGGATATTTGCGCTTCAGGTTCCCTATAAAATCCTTAAGCTCTCTTTCGATAGCCTCTTTGCTGGCGCTGGCTGCCGCGACTCCACGCCGGGCCATCTCGAAGCGGTTGAATAGCGCAGAGATGTTATCGGGGTCAACTACGTTGCGCACGTATGTATAGACCGTGTAGGCTTCTTCGTCCTTGCCGAGATCCTCGAGCAGAACGCCCAGATTGTTGGCCACAAACCCCATGTGGCGGCGCATGTGCGCCTTGTGCCGCATTGTCGGGTCATCGATGCGATGTTTCTTGGCCGCCAGTACGCTGTCCATCTCCTTCCAGAACTCCATGTGGTCGGCGAACAGCGTCTTGTCCTTGTACTCTTCAATGTTGCGGCTGCCCGTGAAAAAGAGATACTCGGAAACTGGCGTGATCCCGGCCGTGTACCAGAAATCCGGAACGCCGAAAACCGCCACCTTCTTTTCTATCTCCCGGTCCATCGCGAACCAATCCTGAATGAAAGGCAGGATACCCAGATCCAGTGTGCTCTTCATGCGCTGCATATTTTCCGTATCGAACAACTGTTTCTCTTCAATCAGCTTTGAGATCGTTTTCAGGTAGAAGGGGCTCATGTCATACTGCAGGCACAGCAGGTTTAGCTCCTGGCCCCGCGTTTTAGCCATGATCAGCAGGTGCGCGTCAAGTGTGCCGTCTGTAACAAACCAAGTGCGCCCGTCCATTCGGTCAAGTATCTCGCTGGCGCACCTGTCCGCGAAATCTCCGCGTCCACCACGACACTCGAACACGTTTATGATAGCCGCCAGTCCCACTATGGCCGCCAGCGGATAGGCTAGAATCAGACCGAGCCAGTCGCCGGCCTGCTTGGTGAAAACCGCCACATCATGGCCGCGTTTAGGACGCTTGACCTTGAGCAACAGATACCAGTAGGCGAATAGATAACCCGCCGACATCGCGATCATCGCGTAGGAACAAACCGGCAGGCGCCCGGAAGGCCGCAGGATCCCCCAAGGCGAAACCGGCACGTTCGTTAACCCCAGCACCACCAGCAAGCTGAGAGTGAAGTGCAGGATAT